>CALAFS010000286.1 GCA_937892405.1 uncultured Clostridia bacterium | reverse complement strand
CATTGTCCGTGCGGTGCGATCCCGGGTTCTCCGCCGCGTCATAAAAGAGATATGCCCACTCGGAATACAGCACCGCCACCCCGTCGCGCAGACGCTCGGCGTTCACCGTATAGTCCGACAGTCGGTTCAGAAGAGCTACCACGCTCTTCGCGTTTTCAAAGTTTTCTGTCGGGCTCCCGTCGTAATTGATGAGTCCGAATCCGTTCCCTTCGGGGGAATCGGGGAAGATATAGTCGCCGCGCCACTGATAATAGAGAATTCCCGCACAGCCGCTTCCGATCGCGAGATAGGTCTCGCGGCGGAATTTGTCAAGCGGAATGTTCGTACGCGCGTCGTATTCGATGATCCACATCGGCTTACCGTACAGCGCCGCGGCGCTCTCGCTCATATCGAGGTGCATGTTGGCAAGGTAGACCTCGGGCGCCGTGTCCGCAAAATAGTGCGTCACGCCGACCGCGTCCATTTTTTCCGCGATCTGATAGTAATTCACGCCCCGCCCGGCGTTGGCATAAAGGAGCGGGCAGGTAGTCTGGCAGGTCATGGTTTCCCTACCGGAGGCGGCGGTCGCAACCGCCGATGAATGATTCAGGAACGCGGACAGCGCCTCCGCCGCGAACATCCGCCAGTATATCCACGCCCGCTTGTCCTCTGCGGGTGCCGGTCTCGTCTTCGGCGGGGTGTACGCCTCCGCCGCCGTGGCGGTCATGATTCCCTTCTTTACAAGCCACTTCCGGTATTCGCGAAGGGTGATCGGATGATAGTCGAACAGCTCGACCGAGGGATAGTGCGGCTCGTTGTAGGTCTGATACCCCGCAAGGCTGTCAAATGCCGCAAAATGCTCTGCGAGTTTCGCCGTGCACGCGTCGTTATCCCGGAGGATCCCCTCGTGATGCAAGCAGTTCTGAATAAAATCGTACCACCGCGTGCGGTCCATCGGCTTCCCTTCCGAATCAATCATCAGGTCGTCCGTGTAGCCGCTCAGGTTCATGGAATATCCCTGGAGCCGCAGCATGACCGAAATTTTATCTTTTTCCGCCTCGGTCATGATGGCGTCCATAAACGCCGTATCGGCTTCCACTTCCCGCTTTTCGTTGTATTTCATATCGCAGAGCGCCGCGCAGCGCACCATGTTGAACCCGAAGTCCGCCATGCCGCGAAGATCCTTCTTCATCTCGCCGATCCGATCGCCGTCCCGCGGTACGGGCACCTTCCGCTCGTGGTAGGACGCGTAGTAGGACACCCCGACGCCGAACACCGGTTTGTCCCCGCGATACAGTTTGCCTTTTTTTATCGAATACATCGTCTTCTCCCCTTTATTTGTCAATGTTGTCAGTATAGCACAACTCTTCCGTGATGTCAAGCGTCGGGAAAGCGGTTTTTCCCCCGCATTTCCCTCGGGATCTCCCGTGATGTGCGATTTTTCACTCTCTGTTTGGGAGAATCTTCCGAACTTTTGGTAAAATCGCACATTTTATGTGCAAAAATTTTATTTTGTATGGCTTTTCATTCCTTGCATTGGTAATTATGCCACTATGTGCCAACTTTCCGCCCGAAAGTTTGGCGGAACGGACAGTAGCATTTTTTGCCCGAAAAGTGGTAAAATAATAAGGATGAGATTTTTATGCCTTTGACAGAACAGGAGATACCGAATGAACATACCGAAGATCACGGATCTTTTCGATCTTTCACATACGGCGGCGGGAAATTATCTTTCCCGCTTTTCGTACGGACACGAGGCGCTCGAGGGGCTTTCTGACTTTATCCGCGCGCTCGGTCGGACACTCGGCGACGACTATGAAGAGATCTCCCCCGAGGTCTATATCGCAAAAGATGCGACGATCGCGCCGAGCGCGGTCATCGAGGCGCCGACCGTCATCGGTCACGGTGCAGAAGTGCGTCCCGGAGCCTTTATCCGCGGGAGTGCTCTGATCGGCGACGGCGCCGTCGTCGGCAACAGCACCGAGATCAAGAACGCGATTCTCTTCGACGGCGTACAGGCGCCGCACTACAACTACATCGGTGACAGCATTCTCGGCTACAAAGCACACATGGGCGCCGGCGCTGTCGCCTCGAACTTCCGCGCCGACCACGGGAACATCACCGTCCGCTCGGACGAAGAAGAGATCCCCACCGGCAGACGGAAGCTCGGCACCATGCTCGGCGACCGTGCCGAGATCGGCTGTCATACCGTCCTCTGCCCCGGCAGTATGGTCGGGCGGGACAGCATCGTCTATCCCCTTGTCCGCCTGCGCGGTGTCGTGGCGGAAAAGAAAATCGTCAAAGACGCCGGTGTCATCACCGACAGAAAATAATTTATAAAGCCAAAAACCGAAAGGACACAATTTATGAGAAGACTCTTCGGAACCGACGGCGTCCGCGGCATTGCGAACGAATATCTGAGTTGCGAGCGCGCCATGCAGATCGGCAGAGCGCTCGGCACCGTCTTATCCTCCAACCACAAATACCGCCCGAAGGTACTGATCGGTATGGACACCCGCATTTCCTCCGAAATGCTCGCCTCCGCGATCAGCGCAGGGCTCTGCTCGGTCGGGAGTGATGTCATGACGCTCGGCGTCGTGCCTACCCCCGCGATCGCCTATCTTGTCAAAAAGTACAAAGCAAAGGCGGGCGTGATGATCTCCGCCTCGCACAACCCCTACCCGTACAACGGCATCAAGATTTTCGGCGAGGAGGGCTTCAAGCTCTCCGACGAGCTCGAGGAGCAGATCGAATCCATCGTCCTCGATAATACCCCGCCCTGCAAGCCCGCGGCGGACGCCGCCATCGGCAGACGCTCCGACTCTCCCTATGCCCTGCACGACTACACGGTACATCTCATGCACACCACCGCCGAGACCTTTGACGGCATGAAGCTCGTCATCGACTGTGCGAACGGTTCCGCCAGTGCCACGGCGCAGAACCTCTTCTCCTCCATGGGCGCGGAGTGCATCATGCTCGCCGACACGCCGAACGGAATCAACATCAATGACG
The DNA here is from genome assembly GCA_937892405.1 of uncultured Clostridia bacterium. Taxonomy (GTDB): domain Bacteria; phylum Bacillota; class Clostridia; order Oscillospirales; family CAG-272; genus UBA1740. Next base: position 4,167 of record CALAFS010000286.1, on the reverse strand, counting down.
GGTGTGGCTCGACGCACCTCGAATCCCTGCAAAAGGCGGTCGTCGAACATCACGCCGACATCGGTCTTGCCTTCGACGGCGACGCCGACCGTTTCCTTGCCGTGGACGAAAACGGCGTGGCGGCGGACGGCGACTATATCATGGCAATTCTCGCAAAGCACTTAAAAGACGCGGGGCGCCTCGCGAAAAATACCGTCGTCGGCACCGTCATGACAAACTTCGGTTTCTCGAAGTTCTGTGAAGAAAACGACATCCGCTACATCGCCGCGAAGGTCGGCGACCGCTATGTGCTCGAAATGCTGAATCAGGAGGGCTTCGTCTTCGGCGGTGAACAGTCGGGACATGTGATTTTCCGCGAATTCGCCACCACGGGCGACGGTCAGCTCACCGCCATCCAGCTCCTCTCCTGCATGAAAGAAAGCGGCAAAAAGTTAAGCGAACTTTGCAAAATCATGAAAAAATATCCCCAGCACACCGTCAACATTCAAGCGACGCAGAATGAAAAGATCGCCTTCTTCACCGACGATGACATCAAAGAGATCATCACGGCGGCAGAAGAGAAGCTCGGGGAGACCGGGCGCCTCGTCGTCCGTCCTTCGGGCACGGAACCGCTCGTGCGGATCATGGTGGAGAGCCTCGACCCCGAGCTGACACGCACGCTCGCCGAAGACACGGCAAGCAAGATCGCGGAAAAACTCAAGAACTACTGATCGGACAACAACGAAAGGACGGACTTTTCCGGAATGTGAAAGTCCGACAAGAGAATTTATGTGTGGTATCATCGGCTACGCCGGTTACAGAAACGCGCAGGAGGTCGCGCTCACAGCGCTCGAAAAGCTCTCATACCGCGGATATGACAGCGCGGGCATCTGCGTATATTCCAAAGGGCTGAAAGTGGAGAAAGCCGCGGGGAAGATCGGCGTTCTCAAAGAAAAACTGGCGCACTCTCCCCTCCCCGAATCCCATACCGGCATCGGGCACACCCGCTGGGCGACGCACGGCGGTGTAAGTGACAGAAACAGTCACCCTCACGGAAATCACCGCGTGCAGATCGTGCACAACGGCATCATTGAAAACTATCTGATCCTGAAACAGAAGCTGACCGCCTTCGGATACACCTTCGCGACCGAGACGGACACGGAGGTCGCGGCACTGCTGATCGACTATTTCTACGGGAAGCTCGGCGATCCGCTCGCCGCCCTGCGGGAGGTGGCGGATAAGCTCAAGGGTTCGTTCGCCCTCTGTGTCATGTTCGCCGATGTGCCGGACACGATCTTCGCTCTGCGGCGGGAATCCCCCCTGCTCGTCGGTATCGGAAAAGACGAGACCTTCGTCGCCTCGGACATCCCCGCGTTTCTGTCCTATACCAACCGCTATTTCCGTCTCGCGGAAGGCGAAATCGCCGTCGTGACACGGGAAAAGACGACCGTCTACGACCGCCGCGGCAAGGAAGTCAAGCGCAATCTTCAGATCGCGACCTTTGACGCGGAGAGCGCGGAGCGCGGCGGATACGCGCACTTCATGCGCAAGGAAATTTCGGAGGAGAAGAGCATCGTCGCGCACCTGACCTCTCTCTATCTTGACATGCACGGCTTCCCCGACTTCAAGCTCGACCGCGAGCGTCTCGCGAAGGTCAGACATATCACCCTCGTCGGGTGCGGCACTGCCTATCACGCGGGACTCTATGCAAAATATCTGATCGAAAAACTCGCGCGCGTACGCTGTGACTGCGTGGTCGCCTCCGAGTTCCGCTATGCCGACCCGATCCTCGACGCGGACGATCTCTGCATCTTCATCTCCCAGTCGGGCGAGACTGCCGACACGATCTCTTCCCTTCGCATGGCGAAAGAAAAGGGTGCTGTCACCGTCGGCATCGTGAATGTCGTCGGCTCGACGATCGCCTCTGAGGTCGACAGCGTTTTCTACACCTATGCGGGTGTGGAAATTGCCGTAGCGTCAACAAAAGCTTACACCGCGCAGTGTTCTCTGCTCGCGCTCTTCTCTCTTTTCCTCGCACGCGCGTTCGGAAAGTTATCCGATGAAGAGGCAAAATCGCTGATGAAAGAATTCAAGAAGGTGCCCGATCTCATCGGCAAAGCCATGGAGAGCGAAGAGACGCTCGTCGAGGTCGCCGCCGAGATCCGCGACGCGGAAGATCTCTTCTTCATCGGTCGCGGGTTTGACTACGCCGCCTCTCTCGAGGCGTCCTTAAAGCTCAAGGAGATCTCCTACATTCATTCCGAGAGCTATCCGGCAGGAGAGCTGAAGCACGGCACGATCTCCCTCGTCACCGAGAAGACACCCGTCGTCGCCCTCTTCGGCGAGCGCGCCATGCGCGAGAAGATGCTCGCCAACCTGAAAGAGGTTGCCGCCCGCGGGGCAAAGACCATCGCGGTCTGCCCGTCAAGCGACGCGGTCGCGAGCGTTGCCGACATTCTGATCGACCTGCCCGACGAAGAAAGTCTCTTCGTCCCGATTGTCGAGGCGACACTGCTCCAGCTCCTCGCCTACCACACCGCCGCGCTCCGCGGGTGCGACATCGACCAACCGCGAAACCTCGCGAAATCGGTAACGGTGGAATAAACTGACCGACCGCCGATCGCAAAATACAAAAAGAGGATAGCCCGCCTTCGGTGCTGTCCTCTTTTTCTTTGCCCTCCGGTCGAAATCGTTTCGTTTTTATCCGTTTTTACCGTTTTTCCATTTACTTATCCGATTCCTTGTGATATAATATAATAAAAGATTCCGGAACTTCGGTTTTCTTCTTACTTTTCATCGTATGATCCGACACGGATTATGAGGCTGTTTTTATGAAAAAGCATCTGCATTTATTTTTTACCATGCTGAAAATCGGGCTCTTCACCTTCGGGGGCGGGTACGGCATGCTCGCGCTGTTGGAAAACGAACTCGTCACAAAGAAAAAATGGCTTGAAAAAGAAGAATTCATCGACATGGTGGCGATCGCCGAATCCACGCCCGGTCCCCTCGCGGTCAATGCCGCGACCTACATCGGCTATCGTCTTCACGGCGTCCTCGGTGCCGTACTCTCCACCGTCGCCGTGTGTATCCCCTCCTTCGTGATTATCTATCTGATTTCGCTTTTCTTCGACGCGTTTCTCTCCTTTGCCGCGGTGGCATACGCCTTTCGCGGGATACAGGTCGCGGTCGTTTATCTCATTCTGTCCGCAGGGTGGAAAATGCTCCGCGAGACAGAAAAAACGCCGCTCTCCGTTCTGCTTTTTGTCGGTGTCGCGGCGTGTATGATTCTCTTTTCGGTCTTCTCCGTCAGCTTCTCCTCGGTCTTTTATATCCTCATCTGCGGTGCGATCGGACTCCTCGTCTATGCGATCGGGCGCCTGCGGAAAAAGGAGGGTAAGTGATGTATCTTGAGCTTTTCCTCGTCTTTTTACAGATCGGCGCAGTCTCCTTCGGCGGCGGGTACGGTATGATCTCCCTTATCAGAGAAAAGGTGCTGTCCCACGGCTGGCTCACGGAAAAAGAACTGCTCGACATGATCGCCGTGTCGGAATCCACCCCGGGGCCGCTGGCGGTCAATATGGCGACCTTTATCGGTGCGGCACAGGGAGGCTTCTTCGGCTCTCTTCTCGCGACGCTCGGCGTCGTGTTCCCCGCCTTTCTCTGTATTCTCGCGATCGCCGCCCTGATACGGAATTTCCTGCAATATAAGGGCGTGCAGGCATTTCTCGGCGGTGTCCGTCCCGCGGTCATCGGGCTGATCCTCGCGACTGCCGCCATTATGTTTTTCAGTGTGCTCTTCGATTTCAAGACGGTCGGCGATGCTCTCATCCCCGACACCGAAGGACTTTTCATCTTCGCGATTCTCGTCGCGATCGCCGTCGTCTTCCGAAAGCTGCGAAAAAAATCCATCTCGCCCATTCTCCTGATTCTGATCTCCGCAGGGCTCGGGCTTCTCTTTTACGGTTTGCGTTAAAAGCCCTCCGTATGCCCGCAGGAGAAGAGAAAATCCCGCTCGGTCAGCGTCAGGATTCCGAAGTCCCCTTCTGCGATACTCCCGGGGTTCAGAAGCGCGATGCGCCTCTCGCCCGCATTTTCATACCGCTCGCTCTGTCTGTGCGTATGTCCGTAAAGGACGATGTCCGCTCCGCGGGAGTATGCGAGGGAAAGAAGTCCCTCCTCCCCGTACTT
>CALAFS010000285.1 GCA_937892405.1 uncultured Clostridia bacterium | reverse complement strand
TGGAGGTCACGGGTCCGAGCGTCGCGGTCGTGAGAGAGGACATCTGCGCAAAGGCATAGCTTCCGATCGTGGTCAGGGCGGGAAGGTTCAGCGCCGTGAGAGGCACGGAGCAGAAGGCTCGCGTGCCGACCTCGCGGAGGACGGGAGCGGTCAGGTCCGTAAGTTTCGCGCCGTAGAATGCTTCATCGCCGACCGCAAGTGCGGCGGTGAGGTCCAGAGAGGTAAGTTTTCCGCAGTTGCGGAAGGATTTCTCCCCGATCGCAAGGAGTCTTTCCGCACCGTCGACGGAGGTGAGCTCGGAACAGTTCGCGAACACGCCGGGGGCAAGCTCCGTCATGGTGGCGGGAAGTATGATCTTTTTCAGCGAGGAGCCGGTAAAGGCATACGCGCCGATCGAATCGAGCGCCGAAAGGTCCAGGGTTCCTGCCGCCGTGAGTGCCTCGCCGACACCGGCAAATGCGCCGGCGGCGATCCTTTGCAGAGAGGCGGGGAACGCGGGAAGCGTGCGCTTCGACACGGGGACGGAAATCAGTTCGGTTTTCTCCTTATTATAAAGAAGACCGTTTTCGACAGAATGGAAGGGATTCTCTTCCGTTACGACATAGCCGCTGATCTTTCCGAAGAGAGAACAGCCGGTGAAGGGCGATGCGGTGCCCGGGAGCAGATGCGTGCCGTCCGACAGGGTGACCTTCATCAGCGCCTTACAATCGCCGAAAGCGGATTCCCCGAGGGAATAGGTACCGTTCGGGAGTGTGACTTCGGTCAGTGCCGTCGAGGCAAGGGCGGACTCGCCGATGCCGGTGAAGTCGTCCGATGTGAAGAGGATCGACGAAAGGTTCTTACATCCGAGGAAGGCGCCGGCGCCGAGGTAGGCACCCGGGAAGGTGACGCTCGTCAGCCCGTTGCACCCTGCGAACATCTCTTCCCCGATCGCGGTATTTTTACCGAGGGTCAGAGAGGTGAGAGAGGTACAGCCGCGGAAGACACCCGTGCCCGCGACGCGAAGTTCGGTAAGGTCAAGGGAGGTAAGAGAAGTACAGCCGGCGAACGCCTCTTTTCCGAGGGAGGTCATGCGCTTCTGATTCTCGATCGTCTCGAGGGAGACGCAATCCTTAAAGGCTTCTTTTCCGATGGTGATCGTGCCGTTGAAGGTATCGGAGATGTTGCCGTCTCTGTCGGCGAACATGCCGAAGGTGACTTTCTTTAGCTTTCCGCACCCGGAGAAGGCGCTCTCGCCGATGACGATACACTGGCTCGGAATCACGATCTCCTCAAGGTTTACGCACCCTTTGAAGGCGTTCTTCGGCAGCTCCGTAAGGGTGGCGGGGAGAACGACGCGCTTCAGCGTCTCGTTATACCAGAAGCACTCCTCGTCGATGTACATGATGTTGAGATCCTTCGGGATCTCGCAGTTTTCACCGCCGTAGTAATCGTAGAGGGTGTAATTCAGGACGCGGTAATCGCCGTCGACCGTGACTCTGACCGTTTTCTTCAGTCGGTCGTAGCCCTCGGCGGTAACGGTGATATAGGCGGTGCCCTTCTTATGCGTTTTGATCGTTCCGACGGCATCGACCGAGACGACCTCGCTGTTCGAGGAAGACCATGTGAGATCCAGCTCTCCGGCATACCACGGCGTGACATTCACACCGAGGGACAGCTCCATGTTCGGATGCAGGGCAATCTCGGAGGCGGTCTCGGGATTCACGACATAATAAGAACCGTTCGTCGTCGGGGCAATCGTGATTTTCTCGGGGATCGGCGGGGATCCCGCGTCGCCCTCGATGGTCAGCTCCAGCTCGGCACAGATGATCCGATCGTCGTCCGATCCGTAGGAGAGCTCCAGAATGACCTTCTCCCCCGCACCGTCGGCGGCGGCAAAGATCTCTTCATTCTTTGTAAGGACATACGCGCCACCGCGCTTCGCCGTCCAGGTGAGGCTGTGCCACACCGAGCTGTCGGCGGGGGCGATGATCGTGGGCTTATACACCTGATTCGGCGCAAGAGACATCTCGTAGACATAATAGGGCGTCTCGTTTTTGTCCGAATTCTTCTTCACGGTTTCGGTGCGGTAGAGGACGCCGTCCTCGGCAAGGGAGATCGTCCCCGCGTCGCCGAGTCCGGTCAGGGCATCGACCACATAGGTCGACTGGTTCATCGCGTAGTCTTCGACCGCGAGATAGAGCTTTCCGGTCTTGACATACTCGTCATAGATGTCGGTAATCTCGAAGGAGACGGTACTGCTCTTCCCTTTTTCGCCGTAGACGGGAATGGGTTTCTCGGTGGCGAGGGTGAGAACGCGGGAGTTCTTGTCCTCTCTGACATAGCAGGGCATGACATCCTGCACATACTGGTTGTCGAAGACATCGACATCCATGTAAATGCGGTACTTCGTCTGCTTGTTCTCGGTATACGCCTCGTAACGGATCCGGTAGTCGGTCACGCGGGGCGCTTCGTAGTCTACCGTAAACTTGAAATCAAAGGTATTGCGGTCGGGGTTCTCTCCGCCGGGATAGTCGAGCTGTCCTTTCAGAGAGACGAGGTAGGTGCCGTTGTTGACCATTCCCCAGTCGTCGGGTCGGATCTCGAGCATGACGGGAGATCCGCGGTTCGAGCCGCCGGCGGCATAGGACTTCGAGACATTTTCTTTCTGCTCAAAGTAGATGACATCGCCGGTCGCGGCGTCCTTAATCTCGATGTCCATATACGCGGCGCCGCGAAGAAGTCCCGCGTAGACCATATAAAGCTCGTAAATCGTCCTCTGCCCCGTCGTATCGAAGCGGGAGAGTGCGATCTTGTCGGGATCGGGATAAATCTGCACCTCGGACTCATCCATGGAGTAGAGGTAAGCACCCATCGAGAGAATGTACTTATCGTCGTAGTACATGCCGATGACCTTCGTATCGGCGGCGCTGGCGACCAGCTTATCCTCTGCGGGAACGCCGGTGTCCTTCTGGCTCTCGGCAA
>CALAFS010000284.1 GCA_937892405.1 uncultured Clostridia bacterium | reverse complement strand
GGCGGACATCGACGCCGCGCGCAACACGCTCGGCGAGGTGATGCTCGACCGTCTCGCCCTCTCCCCTGCCCGCATTGCCGGCATGGCAAAGGGCATCCGTGACGCGGCGGCACTCCCCGATCCCGTCGGGCGCACCCTCTCGGAGATCACCCGTCCGAACGGGCTGAAAATCCGCAAGGTCAGCGTCCCGCTCGGTCTTGTCGCCATGATTTACGAGAGCCGCCCGAATGTCACGGCAGACGCCGCGGCACTCGCCTTCCGCAGTGGAAACGCCGTGGTTCTGAAACCCGGAAAAGAAGCGCTCGGCACCTCCCGTGCCATTGTACACGCACTGTGCGCGGCGCTCGGGCGCGAAGGGGTAAATCCCGACGCCGTCTCTATCCTTTCCGACTGCTCCCGTGCGGGGGCGAAAGTGCTGATGGAGGCGGTAGGCATTGTCGATCTTCTGATCCCGCGCGGCGGTGCGGGTCTGATCCGCTCCTGTGTCGAAAACGCGAAGGTCCCCTGTATCGAGACGGGCACGGGAATCTGCCATGTCTATGTCGACACCGACGCCGACGAAGAAAAGGCACTTGCTATCATCGAAAACGCGAAAACCAGCCGCCCCTCGGTCTGCAACGCGGAGGAAGTCCTCCTCGTCGCGCGCGGGATCGCAAAGGACTTCCTCCCGAAGCTCCGCGCGCGTCTTGTCGACGCCCGTGCGGCACGGGGAGAGGTACCGGTAGAGCTGCGGCTCGACCCAGAAGCGGCAAAGATTATCAGGGGAACGCCGGCAGGCGAAAAGGATTTCGACACCGAATTCCTCGACTATATTTTAGCGGTGAAGGTGGTTGAGAACGCCGGAGAGGCGATCCGCCACATCGCGGCGCACTCCACACATCACAGCGACGCGATCGTCACGGAAAACGAAGAGGTCGCCGCCCACTTTACCGCCGCGGTGGACAGCGCCGCGGTGTATGTCAATGCGTCCACCCGTTTCACCGACGGGGGCGAATTCGGTCTCGGGTGCGAGATCGGTATCTCGACGCAGAAACTCCACGCCCGCGGTCCGATGGGAACCGAGGCGCTGACTTCCTATAAATATATCGTCACCGGAGACGGGCAGATCCGCTGATACGGACTTTCCTCTCCCGGACTCTTCACGAAAGGCAGGACTGAATATGAAATACGATGCAGGCTTTCTCGGATGCGGCAACATGGGCGGCGCCCTTGCGCGCGCCGCGGCGCATGCCGTGGCACCCGGGCGGATCGCCCTCTGCGACACGGATACAAAAAAGGCAGAGGCACTCGCACTCGAAATCGGCGGCACCGTCACCGACGCCGCGGACATGATCCGTGACACCGCCGTCCTCTTCCTCGCGGTGAAGCCGCAGGGCATGAAAGCGGCGCTCGAACCGCTCCGCGCGGCGCTCGCGGCACGGGCGGATTCCCTTCTCCTTGTCACCATGGCGGCAGGACTCACCGTTGCGGATATCCGCGAGCTTTCCGGATTTGACGGAAAGATCATCCGTATCATGCCGAACACGCCGGTCGGCGTCGGCGCCGGCACGATCCTCTATGCCCTCGGAGAAGGCGTCGGAGAGGAAGACGAAAAAATCTTTCTTTCCCTTCTCTCCCATGCGGGACTCGCCGATCGGATTCCCGAAGAAAAGATCGACGCGGCGGGCGCCCTCTCGGGGTGCGGTCCCGCGTTCGTCTATCTCTTCTGCGAAGCACTCGCGGACGGCGCCGTCGCCTGCGGCGTGCCGCGGGACAAGGCGATGCGCTATGCGGCGAACACGGTGCTCGGTGCGGCAAAGACGATTCTCGATACCGGGCGTCACCCGGGCGAGCTGAAGGATGCGGTCTGCTCCCCCGGCGGTACGACGATCGAGGGCGTCCGCCTGCTCGAGGAGCGCGCCTTCCGTGCGGCGGCGACCGACGCGGTCATCGCGGCATACGAAAAGACGGCAAAGCTGAAAAAGTAAACGACGCAAAAAGGTGCCCGCCTGACGGTGGGCACCTTTTTGCGTCGTTTGATTATTTCGTCTCTTCCTTATGCCGTCCCTTCAGCGAGAGCTTCAGGACAAAGGCGTCGAGATAGTAGAGCGCGGCGGGCAGAACGACGGTAATCATCACTACCGATGCGATCGTACCGATACCGAGCAGAAGTCCGACCGTGGAGATGGAATTCTGGCTCGAGATAAAGTGAATGACAAACCCGCAGACAATCAGAATCAGACCCGAGGAGAAGACGGTGGGCATCGCCGCCTCCACCGAGCGGAAGAGCGCCTCGTCGCGCTCCATGGTCTGCCGGTAGGCGACATAGTTGCTCGACATCAGGATGCCGTAGTCGATGGTAGCACCCATCAGAATACAGGTCGTGACGATATAGCTCATGAAGAAGATACCGTTGCCGAAGATCTGCGTCGCCATCGCGATGAAGATCGCGCCCTGAATGACCGCGACCAGAATTACGGGCAGGGAGAGCGAGCGGAAGATCACCGCAATGATCACGAAAATGGAGACCAGCGTGAAGACGGTGATGAAGGAGTTGTCGTGGTCAAAGGTGGTGGCAAGGTCACGCGTGCTCACAATCTCGCCGGCGATGTGCGCCTCGTCGCCGAAAATCTCGGTTGCCTTCGCGTACAGTGCCTCGACGAAATCGGTCGTTTCCTGCCCTTCGTTCGGCAGGTTCACGGTGAAGAGCATGCGGTCATGCGTCTCTCCGAGGAAGAGATCCTTCGCTTTATCGAGATCCTTCTGCGAATCGGCGACCTTCTCTCTGTGCTCGTCGTTCATACGGGAGGAGAGCAGCTCGTTTTCCGTCATGTTCGCGCTGACGAAATCCAGAAGCTCGAACGCCATCATCGGCGTGTCGAGAGTCAGACCGCGATCGACCGTATCCTTGATATACACGCCGGCGATCTTATCGACGCTGATATTTTCCGCCGTCTCGCGGTGGAGGCTCTCCGAGAGCGTCTTCAATGTGTCGTAGGTTGCCGTGTAGGTGCGGGAATCGGTGTTCTCAAGCGCACCCATGACCGTAATCATATCGGAGAGTCCGTCGGCAAGCGCGGGTGTAACGCGGTCGGCAATCGCGCTGTTTGTCGTCGCCACGGCGGAAACGAAGCGGACGAAGTCTTCGCCGCGGATCGCCGTGTCGGTGAGAAGACCGTTTTCATAGAAGTAGTGGATATAAACCTGCCCGACCTCGTCGTCTGTCGCGGTGATCTCGGGTGCCTGCCCGAGGAAAGCGGTCGCGATCGCCGAGACTGCGGGAAGGAATCCGTAATAGGCATAAGCACCCGTCGTCTTTTGATAAAGCGCCGCCTTGCCCATGACATCCCGGACCGCCGCCTCGTCGGTCAGCTCGCCGGTCTCTACCATAAAGCCGAGCATCGGCAGAAGGCGCGCCGTCGTTTTGGCACTCTCTCCCTGCGCGGTATAATATGCGGTGAAAATGCGGTTCATGTCTTCTTCGCTCACCGTGACATTGTACTCGTTTGACAAGTACGAGACAAACGCGGACTTTGTCATGAGCTTCGTCATCTGACCTTCAAAATTACGCACCGCGTAGGTGAGAAGGCGAAGCTGGCTCACCATCGAAGAGTCAAAGGAATCCGCAAAGTTCTCGTCCTCCGACACACCGATGATATAAGCAAGCATGGTTTTGAAATCCACCGTGGGATCGGTGACGGTATCGTAACGGTAAAGACCGTAGAGCTGGCGGAGACTGAAGAGATCGGGCGCGTTCTCTTCCCCGACCAGGGGAAGCATATGCTCTCTGAACTCTTCATAGGTGAGATCGCTCCCCGCGATCTCACGGACGCGACGGACGGTGTCAAGCGTCGCGACGGTATCCGCGTCGATGAAGTCGTCGGCTTCCCCGCTTGCGAGGACGCGGTCGGCGGCGTCAAAGAACTCGGCGAGCGTATAGGTTCTCGCGTCGGGCGTACCGTAGAGGTGGTACATGGTGAACAGGAGCTTTGCTTCCTCCTCGGAAAGATCCGCCTTTCGGATCGCCTTGTTGATGTCGTAAAGCTCTCTTGCCGTGTTGGAATACGCGTTATAGTCGATGAAGACGGTGTTCCCCTCCTCCGTGCGGTAACCGATGACGAAGTCGGCGAGCTTGCCTTCCTTATCATAAGAATCCGCGCTCTTCGGATAGACGACCACCACCGAATTGTTGCGTCCGAAGGTGCCGACGATCTCGGGATTCCCCGCACCGCTGTCGGTGAAGAGATAGCTGTTCAGTCCTCCGAGGGCACCCGCGGCGATCACAAGCGCAAGGGCGACGGGCAAAATCACGCGCCCCGCCTTCTTCGCAAGAGAGGTGAATGCGGCACCGTGCGGAACGAAAGCGTGCTTCTTCGTCTTCTTCAGAAGCGGATCGCAGAGCAGGACAAGCGCGGGGAGAAGTGTCAGCGCGGTAATCAGCGAGATGACGATTCCCTTCATCAGGACGATACCGATGTCAAATCCGATGGTAAAGGTCATGAAGAGGAGGGCGAGAAGTCCCGCGATCGTCGTCAGGGCGCTGGCGCTCACCGGTTTCAGACACCGGCGCACCGCACCGAGCATCGCGGAAAAGTCGTCGGATGCCGTCTCTTTTTCTCTTCTGTAAGTGTGAAGCAGGACAATGCTGTAATCAATGGAAAGCGCGAGCTGTAAGATCGCGGCGATGGAGTTCGTGATATAGGAGATCTCACCGAACATCAGGTTGGTGCCGCGGTTGATCAAAACCGCGACGCCCGAGGCGGCGAGCAGAAGGAACGGCTCGAGCCACGACTCAGAGGTAATCAGAAGAATGATGACGACAAGGGTCAGGGAGACGGCAAGAATAAACACCATCTCGCTCGTGATCGCATCCTGAAGCTCCTGCTTCTCGATCACGGTGCCGCCGTATTCCATGCCTTCGCGGTCGACGAAGGCAGCTTTGATATCCGCGGCAACCTGCTTTGCGTTTGCGGAATAGTTATCGCCGTCGATGACAACCGAGAGGAGCGCGTCCCCGTCCTTGCGGTAAGCGGTCTTGTCTTCGTCATAGCTGACGGTGAGGACATTCGGAATCTCTTCGATGATCCCCTTTACGCGCTCGACATCGTCGTCCGACGCGTTCTTCAGCATGACCTGAATACTACCCGTCATGCCGAATTCCTCGTCGATGACCTCGAGCGCCATCTTGGTCTCGGTCTTATCCGAGAGGTAATCCGAGAGGTCGTAGTTGATGTCAACCTTCTCCATCATAAAGACGGAGAGCACCGACATGGCGACGAACAAAAGAAGAATAACAGAGATGACAATCCGTTCTGTCTTTTTTCCTGTGTTCTGCATAAAGACTCCTTTCCTTCCGTCGGCAAAGCCGTGCGGAGGTCTTGCTTTTTTCTTCGGTTTATAGTATAATGGATTCCGAGGAAAAACGGAAGTACACTTTTTCGTCAAGTGTAAGAATTCTTACGAATCGTCAAAAACAGTAAGGAAAGTCGTGATGAAAGAATACAAAAACGCGCAAAGAACCAAAAAATGGATTCGTGATGCCTTCTCCGAGCTGATGGCGGAGAAAAAATCCATCGAAAAAATCACGGTCACGGAGCTCGCAGAGCGGGCGGATATTTCCAAGACGACCTTTTACTACCACTACCCCGACATTTACGCCGTGGCGGAAGAGTTTGAGGACGAGATCATCACGGCACTGTCCGACACGCTCGACGGACTCGGTCAGGACGACTACTCGGAGGATATCCGCAGGATTCTCGACTTTCTGCGGGCGAATGAGGAGACCTACCGCCGCATCATCGGTGCGGGCAATCTCCCCTTCTTTGTCAGTCGGCTGAAGACCATCTTCACAAAACGCCTCGCGGCATCGGCGCCGTCCTACGGCTTTTCTATGAATAAGGAAAAGTGTGCGGTGCAGATCTGCTTTCTCGCCAGTGCCTGCGTCGATGTCATCGTCGAATATCTGAAAGGCAATCTCTCCGCCTCCCTCGACATGGTGGGCGAAGTCGTGTCCGAGGCGATCGAAACCCTGCGTCGGGACAAACGCTGACGCATTTTTTCTGAAAATGCGGGAGATTTTTCCGTTTTGTATTGATTTTTTCATTTTTATGAAGTATAATGAAGTGTCAGAAAAAATAAAACGAAGGAGAAACAAACCATGTTAGTTTCTGCAAAGGAAATGCTGGAAAAGGCAAAGGCGGGTCACTACGCCGTCGGTCAGTTCAACATCAACAACCTTGAGTGGACGAAGGCGATTCTTCAGACCGCCGAAGAGCTGAAGTCCCCTGTCATTCTCGGTGTGTCCGAGGGTGCGGGCAAATATATGTGCGGCTTCAAGACCGTTGTCGGTATGGTGAACGGCATGCTCGAGGGACTCGGCATCACGGTTCCCGTCGCGCTTCACCTTGACCACGGTACCTATGAGGGTGCCTACAAGTGCATCGAGGCAGGGTTCTCGTCCATCATGTTCGACGGTTCTCACTACCCGATCGAAGAAAATATTGCCAAGACCCGCGAGCTTGTCGCTGTCTGCCGCGAAAAGGGACTTTCCCTTGAGGCGGAGGTCGGTGCCATCGGCGGTGAGGAAGACGGCGTCATCGGCGGCGGCGAAGTTGCCGACCCGAATGAGTGCAAGATGGTCGCCGACCTCGGCGTCACCATGCTCGCCGCAGGTATCGGTAACATTCACGGCAAGTATCCCGCGAACTGGAAGGGTCTTCGCTTCGACACCCTCGCTGCCATCAGCGAGAAGGTCGGCGAGATGCCCCTCGTTCTTCACGGCGGCACAGGTATCCCCGCGGATATGATCAAGAAGGCGATCTCTCTCGGCGTGTCGAAGATCAATGTCAACACCGAGTGCCAGCTCGCGTTCGCCGCGGCGACCCGCAAGTATATCGAGGCGGGCAAGGATCTCGAGGGCAAGGGCTTTGACCCGAGAAAGCTCCTCGCGCCCGGCGCGGAAGCCATCAAGGAGACCGTGCGTGAGAAGATCGCGCTCTTCGGTTCTGCGAACAAGGCATAAATTCCGCCCGATAAAAAGGCTGTCGCAATTTCTGCGACAGCCTTTTTTGACGGCAAAGAGAAAAGACGGAGGGGTGTCGTGTGCATCTTCCGTTTTTTCCTTATAAATAAGTATCCGCCTCGCCGGCAGAGAGGAGAAGGCGCGGCGGAATGTCGAGCGGGGAGTATGCCCCGACGGCACCGTCGCGTGCCATACGCCACACCGCGCGCGCATAGGCGAGCATGACGGCGGCGGTAAATTCGGGATTGGAATCGAGCGTCAGAGAGAAGGTCATCTCTTCCCTGTTTTCCCGATATTTCCCGGTGCGGAAGACGGAGATCAGACTGCCGGCGTGCGGATTTTTCCCGTGCTCTCTGAGAAACTCTTCCTCGGAGATAAAGTGCACACTCGTCCGGTAGCCTGCAAAATAGTGCGGCATCGCGCGCACTTCTTCACCGATGCGGGCATAATCCTCTTCGTCTGCCACGATGTAACATTCCCTCGTATGTCTCTCGGTGTCCGAGAGTGTGGCGGCACCGCGATAAGCCGAGAGCTTCGCCACGGGATCGGGCAAGGTATATGCCTTCGCATAGCGGACGCCGGGAATTCTGCGCACCGCCTCGGAATGTCCCTGACTCACGCCGCGCCCCCAAAAGGTATTGTGGCACCCACGCGGTGCGACGGCGTGGAAGAGGGTACGAAAGACGGAAAACAACCCGGGGTCCCATCCCGCCGAGAGGATCGCGACATGTCCCGTGCGCTTTGCCTCATCACCGACCGTCCGAAGGTGCTCCCCTGTCTTCGCGTGACAGTCATAGCTGTCGACCAGATGAAAACTGCCGGCGAGGCGGGGCGCGTCCCGCGGCGCGTCGGAGGCGCTCCCCGTCGCAAGAAGCATGACATCAATCTCCCCCGCATATTCCTCGACCAGCTCCGCTGGGCAGACGGGGGCGCCGCCCGCGCTCTTTACCTCCTGCGGATCGCGGCGGGTGAACACCGCGCGCACCTCATCCTCCCGTGACTCGCTGACGGCAAGATCCAGCGCGCGTCCGAGGTTCCCGTAACCGAATATTCCGAATTTCAAAAAAAGTCCTCCCCTCATATACGGATATTCCGAGTATATGAGGGGAGGTTTTCGTTTGTTCCCGCGCCGGGATTACCAATAGAGCTTCCAGTCGGGGTCGATGAGTCTGTGAAGCGCTTCCATATAGAAGTAGTCGCCCCAAATGTTCATCTCGTCAACGCCGCCCTTGTGCGGCTTTGAATAGGTGGCATGGAGAAGCAGACCGTTCGACTCCGGAATGTCCTTTGTCAGGTAGTTGTCGATTAAGGAGCTCATCATATGATTGACGGCGCTCTTGTAAATCTTCTTCAACGGGTCGTTCTCTTCCATGTGCTTGATCCCCTCGAGCATACCGCAGGAGGCAATCGTATCGGAAGAGGAGTCGCGGGGCTCGTCGTCGCCGTCGGTGAAGCTGAGGTCCCAGAATGCAACGTAGTCCTTCGGCAGGTGGTTCAGGAAATAGTTCGAGGTTGCCTTGAAGACCTGCATGGCTTTTTCATTCTTCTTGTAAATATAAGTGAGCATAGGACCGTAAATGCCCCATGTCTGACCTCTCGCCCACGCGGACTCGTCGGACGCGCCCTGTGCGGTGACGCCTTTCTTCGGCAGTCCGGTCTCGGGATCGAAGTAGTAGGTGTGATAGGTGCTCGCATCGGCGCGGCAGCAGACATCAATCGTCGTGTTGAAATGGTTGTACGCGATCTCCTCGTACTTCTTGTCCCCTGTCGTCTCGCTCGCCCAATAGAGGAGCGGAATGTTCAGAAGGCAGTCCACGATCAGACGGTAGCTCTCGGGGTCGTCGACTCTGCCCCACGCCTGAATGAACTTTCCTTTTTCGTGATATCTTGTGATCAGGTGATCCGCGGCAAGAATCGCCGCCTCTCTTCCCATCTCCGAGCCGGCGATCTTCCACGCGGCGACGCAGGACGGGATGAAGACGAAGCCCATATCATGATGGTTCACGCCGATCTTGTTCTTGATGCGCTCATAGAAGCCGGGAATCTGACCGAGGGCAACCTTCTTGTACTTTTCGTCGCCGGTCAGCTGATAGGCGTGCCAGAGAATCCCCGTCCAAAAGCCGGTGTTCCATCCCGCATTGTTCTTCACGGCGGGATAGACATTGTTCACGCTGGCGTGATCCGGGAAATCGAGAGTAAAGGTCGGGAGGGCAAAATCAATCTTCTTGATCGCCTCACCGAGGGCATAATCGAGCTTTTCCTTCGGCAGGTCGAACGCGGCGTACCGCTCAGGGTGCTCAATCTTCGGTATGTTCGGAATCATGAGAAATCTCTCCTTATATTTTATGTCGCTGGTTTCATTTTACCATATGCCCGGGGCTTTGTCAACCGATTTCATAAATTTTCCCCGCGCGGGACGCCGGTGAGATCGAAGGGCGGAATAAAGCTCTCCTTTGCCGTTCCCTCCTCCTGTATGAAGGCGTCGGTGATCCCGAGCCGTTCGGCATAACGAAGAAAGGTGCGGTACTCTTCCCGTGTCACGGTACGGTGAAGCGGAGCGGGCATATCGGGCGGCGGCGTGTACTGGTTCATGAGGCTGTATATGATCCGGTTGCCGTACGCCTCGTAGAGTCTGTGCAGGGCGAGGCAGGAGTTCGCCACATGACCGGGCAGAAGAAGCAATCGGACGACAACGCCCGAGGTGAGCATCCCCCGCGCGTCGAGCACGGGCTTCGGCGCGATCTCTACCATGTGCCCGATCGCCTCCCACGCGACCGCCGGATAATCGGGGACGGCGGAATACTCGGCGGCAAGGGTCGCGTCGTGATATTTCGCATCTGCGAGGAAGACATCGACCGTCCCCGCGAGGGCGTCAACCGTCTCGGGTGTCTCATAGGAAGAAGTATTGTAAACAACGGGGAGCGAAAGCCCCGCCGCCCGTGCCGCGGCGACCGAGCGGATTACGGAGGGGACGAAGTGCGTCGGGGTCACGAGATTGATATTCTCCGCCCCTTCGGCGGCGAGACGAAGATAAATCCGGGCGAGCTCTTCCTCCCCGACCGTCACGCCGAAGCCGCCGTGCGAAATCTCCCGGTTCTGACAGTAAATGCACCCGAGCGAGCAACCGGAGAAAAAGACTGCGCCCGAGCCACCCTTGCCCGAAATCGGCGGCTCTTCGTAAAAATGGAGCGCCGCGCGGGCGATCTTCGGGGTATCACCCATACGGCAGATGCCGCGCTCCCCCGCGTCGCGCATGACACCGCAACGGTGGGCGCACAGGGTGCAGGGGTGATAAGAAGGCTCGCGGGAAGACATGGTTTTTCTCACTTTCTCGGGAATTTTTCTTGACAGGCGGCAATTTTTATGCTACACTGATAAAAAACGGTCGGAGGTATATTCTCGTGTCGGACAAAAGAGTCGATTATATTTCGTGGGACGAATATTTTATGGGCGTTGCATTGCTCGCCGCCGAGCGGTCGAAAGACCCGAACACCAGAGTCGGCGCCTGTATCGTCGACGATCAGAACCGGATTCTCTCCACCGGATACAACGGCTTCCCGCAGGGGTGCTCGGACGACGAGTTCCCGTGGAACCGCAACGAGGCGGACGGAGAAACCAAATACAAATTCGTCGTACATGCGGAGCTGAATGCCATTCTCAACACGCGCGGAAAGTCGCTCGCCGGCTCCCGTCTGTATGTCGGACTGTTCCCCTGTCATGAGTGTGCGAAGGCGATCATTCAGGCGGGTATCCGCGAGGTGATCTATCTCTCCGACAAATACTTCGGCACCGACTCCACCGTCGCCTCCCGCAGAATGCTCGAAGCGGCGGGGATTCACATGACGCAGCTGAAGCCGACGAAGGCGCAGATCGTCCTGAATTTCAAGGTCGATAAATGACGGAAAATGCGTTTTAATTCAAGGCAGACTATGTTGTATCGGTAGTCCGCATTTATACGGATTGTACGGCATATGCCGAAAAGCCCTCTTCGCGGAGGGCTTTTTCCGCGCTTTCGGCACTCTCCCCGTCGGGGAAAATGCCGTAGACCGCCGAGCCGCTCCCGCTCATGAGTACGCCCGCCGCACCGAGGGTTGAAAGGCGCTCTTTCAGCTCTGCCGCCTTCGGAATCTTCGGGAGAACGGCGGACTCAAAGATGTTGTAAAGATACGGGGCGATCGATCGCTTTTCCTGCGCGGCGGCGGAAAATGCCGCGTACGCTTCCCCGCCCGCCGTCGGGACGGTGCCATCGAAACCGGCATACAGGCGGTCAAGCTCCGCATATGCCGTCGGTGTCGAGACATATTCCCCAGAGACGGCGATGACAAAGTGCATGGGCGGAAGCGTGAGGGGGGTCAGCCGTTCCCCTCTGCCTTCGCAGACGGCGCTTCTGCCGAGGAGGCAGAACGGGACATCGCTCCCGAGCTCCTCCGCGATCGAAAGAAGCGCACCGGTCGAAAGCGGACGGGAAAAGAGGCGGTTCAGAACGCGGAGCGACGCCGCCGCGTCGGACGAGCCGCCGGCGAGCCCTCCACCGACGGGGATATGCTTTTCGAGTTCGATGCGCACCTCGGCGCTCACGCCGAGACGGGTGAGGAAGGCGAGTGCCGCCCGGCAGGCGAGATTGCTCCCGTCCGTCGGCACATACGGTGCCCCCTTCGCCGTCAGGGTGACCGAGGCGCGCGCGGCGGGCAGAACCGTCACCGTCAGCGTATCGGCGAGCGACACGGCGTGCATCACGCTCACGATGCCGTGATAGCCGTCCGCACGTTTTTCCTTCACATCGAGGAAAAGATTGATTTTCGCATATGCCTGTTCCTTTGCCGCTCTCATAGGGTGCCTCCGTCCTTATCTTCGCCTTCCATTATACATCATTTCCGCCGCGGTTTGCAAGAGGAAAAACCTCTTAAAAAATTAAAACAACTATTTTCCGAAAAGGGGTTGACAAGTTGTCTTAAATATGATAAAATATTGCCGATTCGGGTATTTTACCCGTCTCCTTGCCGCCCGAGGCGGCCTTAATGACCAGAAGGAGGTAGAAAACGATGGGAAAAATTTCTTCTTACGAAACTCTCTTTGCGATCAACGGTAATCTTGCCGAAGAGGAAGCAAAGGCTGTGGAAGAAAAGTTCGTCTCTCTGATCAAGGAGAATGCGAGCGATGTTGCGGTTGACGAATGGGGCAAGAGAAAGCTTGCTTACACGATCAACTACATCAACGAGGCATACTATGTCCTTGTGACTTTCAAGAGCGAACCGACCTTCCCCCTCGAGCTTGAGCGTCTGCTTGAGATCAACGAAAGCGTGATCCGTTACATGACGACCGTCAAGATCGAGAAGAAGGCAAGAGCCAAGGCTGCAAAGAAGCCCGAAGCGAAAGCCGAAGAAACCGTCGAAGTCGCAGAGTCGACCGAGGCGTAAGACAGCGACCGACACCGCCGTAACGGCTGATATCGGCGCATACGACGGAAAGAAAGGATCGTTTGATTATGGCAAGTTTTAACAAAGTTATCCTGATCGGTAACATGGCGGCAGATCCCGAGCTGAAGCAGACAAATTCCGGCACTTCGGTATGCAGCTTCCGCATTGCGGTAAACCGTCGGTTCGCGAAAGCGGATCAGGGTCAGCAGACTGTGGACTTCTTTGATATTGTCGCGTGGAGACAGACGGCGGAATTTGTCTGCCGTTACTTCAAGAAAGGGAATCCGATCCTCGTGTGCGGACAGCTCCAGACACGGAACTGGACGGACAACCAGGGACAGAAGAGATACGCTGTGGAAGTCGTCGCCGACGAGGCGACCTTCGTCGCGTCTGCCGCGCAGACCGCTGCGGCTTCTTCCGCTCCTCACGAGTCGCAGAGCAACGCCTATACGCCGAACGCGTACGGCGCCCCCGCCTTCAACAACACGCAGAACTCCAATTTTGAAGAGATCCCGGGTGACGAGAGCCTTCCCTTCTGACAGGGTCGGACCTCTCCCCCTCCCGTGCGTCAGGCTCACGGCGCACGGCGATTTTGATACGGTGAGCCGGAAAGGGTTTTTACCGACATGGAAAGAAACGATGCACCCCGTTCCTCCTTCCGTCCGATGCACAGAAGAAAGAAAGTTTGCCTCTTCTGCCAGGACAAGGTGAACGAAATCGACTATAAGGATGTTGCCAAACTCCGGAAATTCATTTCCGAAAGAGCCAAGATCCTTCCGAGACGCGTCTGCGGCACCTGCGCTCTTCACCAGAGACAGCTCACCACCGCGATCAAGAGAGCGCGTCAGATGGCACTCCTTCCTTATGTTTCCAACTGACGAAAACAGGAAGACCATCGGAAAAGGCAACCGTGAAAGCGGTTGCCTTTTCCTTATCATAATAAAAAAGACATCACTGACGGAAAACGGCAGGCGCCGCCTTTTTAAGAAGGAGCACACGGGCGCATTTTCCCCTCGTGCTTTTGCCGTTTTTCCCCCGTCCTCATATACTGTTAGCAGCGAAAAATAACCGGAAAAGTCGCCGTAGCGACAGAATGGAACTTTTCTATCATGAAACTTACCTACAAGCACACCCTGATTGCCGCCTATCTCTCCTATATTGTGCAGGCAATCGTCAACAATCTCTCTCCCCTGCTCTTTGTCACCTTCCGTGACACGCTCGGCGTAAGCTTTGCCGAGATCAGCCTTCTGATTACCGTGAACTTCGCGCTCCAGATCGTCATCGACCTGTCGAGCACGCTCTTCATCGACAGGATCGGCTACCGTGCCAGTGTGGTGATCGCGGAGGCGATGACCGTCATAGGGCTTCTCGCTCTCGGGACGCTCCCGCTTGTCATGACGAACAAATTCGCCGCTCTGCTTATCGCGACCGCCTTCTCCTCGATCGGCGGCGGACTGATCGAAGTGGTGGTCAGCCCGATTGTCGAAGCCATTCCCGGAGACGAAAAGGCGTCTGCCATGAGTATTCTCCACTCCTTCTACTGTTGGGGGCAGGCGGGCGTCATTCTCTTCTCGACGCTGTATTTCGTCTTCTTCGGATTCTCGAAGTGGTACATTCTCCCGATGATGTGGGCGATCGTCCCCTTCTTTGCCCTTCTCCTCTGTCTGAAGGTACCGATCGCGACTCTACCGAAGGAAGAGGGGCACAGTGCGGGACGGCGGCTCTTTGCCGAACCGACCTTCCTTCTGATGCTCGTCATCATGGTCGCGGCGGGCGCCGCGGAGCTTGCGATGTCGCAATGGGCATCTCTCTTTGCCGAACAGGGGCTCCATGTCTCGAAGACGGTCGGTGACCTGCTCGGTCCCTGTTGCTTTGCCCTCCTGATGGGCGCGGGGCGTCTGCTCTTCGGTATTTTCGGAAAGAAAATG
This sequence comes from uncultured Clostridia bacterium, assembly GCA_937892405.1. Lineage (GTDB taxonomy): Bacteria > Bacillota > Clostridia > Oscillospirales > CAG-272 > UBA1740. The sequence goes on along the minus strand of CALAFS010000284.1, from coordinate 8,366 downwards.
CGCCTCGAGCGCTGGATTTTCGCTTCCTTCGTTCTCTGTCTCTTCGCTTATCTTCTCGTGGTCTTCGCGCCCTCACCGGCGCTGTCCCTTGCCGCCTGCGCACTGACCGGACTCTCGGTCGCCCTGCTCTGGCCCGGCACATACAGCCTCGGCGCGCGCCATCTGCCCTATGGCGGAACGCTGATGTTCGCGCTCTTTGCCTTCGCGGGGGATATCGGTTGCACGCTCGGTCCCGATGTCGTGGGCTTTGTCTCCGAGGCGATCTCCGACGGCTCGCTCTCCTCTCTCGCCGCCTTCCTCGCCGACGATCCGACCGAGGCGGGGCTGAAGGCGGGCATGCTCTTCGCCGCGATCTTCCCGCTTGTCGCACTGGTCGCGACCTTCTTCTTAATCCGCAGACTGAAGAAAAAAGATCCTCTGCCGGAAGACGCGGCGGATTAACTCTGCCGCTTCGGTACCTTTTACCATAATCTTGCCTTCCTTTATATTTATTGGTGAATTCCCAAAGTAAATTCCACCTCAAATTCCACTGTGGAATTTACTTTGGGAATTCACTCTTTATATTTATTTTGCCTTTTTTCTCCCTGTTCTCTTGCTTTTTTTGTGAAAATATGCTATCATACCTTTGGCGCCCGGATTCTTTTCGAATCGGACGAACAAAAGACAATACAGGAGAGAAAATACTCTATGGCAAACCGCAAATATGACCACTTCGGCGTCATGATCGACATGTCCCGCAACTCGGTGATGAGCGTCGACGCACTGAAGCGCTATCTTCCTCTTCTTAAAAAAATGGGCTACAACACAGTAATGCTCTACACAGAGGACACCTACGAGGTGGACGGTGAGCCTTACTTCGGCTATATGAGAGGCAGATACTCGAAGGCGGAGATGAAAGAGATCGACGCTTATGCCGCATCGCTCGGCATCGAGATGATCCCCTGTATGCAGACACTCGCCCATCTGAACGCGACGATCCGCTGGGGCACCTTCCCGATCGACTGCGACGATATTCTGCTCGTCGACGACCCGCGCACCTATGAGCTGATCGACCACATGTTCGCGACGCTCTCCGAGTGCTTCACCTCCCGTCTGATCCACATCGGTATGGACGAGGCGCACATGCTCGGCAGAGGTGCCTTTCTCGATCGCCACGGCTATGAAAAGGCATCGAGCATTATCAAGCGCCATCTCGCGAAGGTCGAAGAGATCGCCGCGAAGTACGGCTACAAGTGCCTGATGTGGTCGGATATGTTCTTCCGTACCTGGAACTGGGGCGCTTATTACGCCAAGAAGACCGAGCTTCCGAAAGAGATCGTGGAATCGGTCAGCCCGAATGTCATTCCCGTCTATTGGGACTACTATCATGAAAACGAGTCCGAATATGACGACATGATCAGCAATCATAAGCAGCTCTCGAAGGAGACATGGTTCGCGGGCGGTGCCTGGTGCTGGGAGGGCGTGACGCCGATGAACGGCGCGACGCTCAAATACATGCTTCCCGCTCTCCGTGCCTGCGCGAAGAACCATGTGAAGAATATCTTCATGACCATGTGGGGAGACAATGGCGGCGAATGCTCGCACTTCTCTCAGCTTCCTTCCCTCTTCTATCTTGCGGAATATGCCAAAGGAAATGAAGACGAGACAAAGATCAAGGAGAAATTCCGTCAGAAGTTCGGCGTGGACTTCGACGACTTCATGTTCCTCGACGCGGCGAACCTGCTCGACGGTGTCGTAGGCACCGAGAACCCCGCGAAATACATGCTCTTCTCCGACTACTTCAACGACTACCTCGACTACACGGTAAACCCCGCGGAAGAGGAAAAGTATGCAAAGTACGCACAAAGGCTCCGCGAATGTACGAAAAAGTACCGCAAGTACGCCTACCTCTTCGACACGCAGGCGAAGCTCTGCGATGCCCTCGCCATCAAGTATGCCCTCGGCTACAAGACGAGAAAAGCCTACGAGGCAGGCGACAAGGAGACGCTCCGCGCCCTTGCCGAAAACGAATACAAAGAAGTGCAGAAGCGCGTGCGTCTCTTCCACGCCGCGTTTGAAAAGCAGTGGTTCACCGACAACAAGACCTGCGGCTTCGATGTGCAGGATCTGCGGATCGGCGGTCTGCTCCAGAGAACGGAGTCCTGCCGGAAGAGACTGCTCGGCTATGTAAACGGAAAGATCCCTGCAATCGAAGAGCTCGAGGAAAAGCTCCTTCCCTTCGGAAAGAGAAAAGAAGGCGAGCCGATCTTAATCAATCAGGTACACAAAATCTCAACGACGAATGTCTTCTGATAAAAATCGCCCCCGTGCTGTGGCACGGGGGCGATTTTTGCGTAAGTCATAAGGCTCCGCAAATCTCAATTCTGAATTAAGTGTAGCAAAAGATCAGAGAAGCTACCGCAAAACCAACCGCCTAATTCTGCATTCTTCATTCTTAATTCTGCATTCTTACTTCGTTCCTTCTTCCGCGCGGCGGAAGGCACGGGCGAGATAGCGCTCGATGATCCCCTGCTTTTTGTACTCTTTCCAAAACATCACGACCACGAAAACGCAAAGGCAGATCGGGACGACGGAAAAGCCGCCGACAGAAAAGCAAAGAATGACAAAGTAGACGAAAAGAGCAAAGAAGATCAGATGAAAGATCGGTTCGGTCACGATGATGCCCGAAAGGGTGGTGACGCCGTCACGCTCCGAGAGCTTCCCCGAAAAATAGGTGCCGACGAGAAAGCCGTTGTCCTTGGTCGGGCGGTTCATCATCTCGCACTTCACACGCAGACGATCCCCGCGAAAGGTCGGCTTCATCTTCGGGGTGCCGCTTTTTTCGTCAAAGCGGACATTGCGGTTGACCCGTTCGGGATCGGTGAGAATCTCACGCATCTCCTCCATGGGCACCGTGGTTTTCAGTCTGACAATCCGCATGGTAATCTCCCCTCTGCCGCCCATGGCGGCCAGCTTTGGTATGCGTCAGTACCGACGCGCTCAGTCACTCTCCACGCAGGCGTAAATCACATTGCGAAGGCGGGCGAAAATCACCGAATCCGCGTTCGGGAAATTCATGTGTTCCGCATGGAAGACGGCGAGCTTTCTCTCGGGGTCGGCGGAAATATACGAGCGTCTCGCGCCGTCCCAGCCGAACTCGCCGACCGAGGCGAGATTCCCCTTCACCTTCGGGTCGATCGCCGTGCGCACGCCGTAACCGTAGCCGTAGCCGAACTTGTATTTCGGGAATTCCGCGAGTTTCGCGGCGTCGAAGCGGTTGGCACGCAGAACATCAACCCCGGCGGGCGAAAGAATTCTGTGTCCGCTCTTCCCTTTTCCCATATTGGCGAGGGCATCGGCAAAGAGAATCTGATCCCGCACCGAAGAAATGAGTCCCGCGCCCGCGCTCTGATAGGCGGTGCCGAAACGATAGGGATTCTCGGAGACGGGGATCTTCTCGGGCGCGCCGGTCTCTTCGTTATAGCGGTATTGCGACGCCATGCGGGGAACGATCCGCTCGTCCATCGTGAAGCCGGTCTCGGTCATACCGAGGGGATCGAAGATATTGCGCTTCATGTATTCGCCGAGCGAAAGTCCCGAGACAAGTTCGATCACCCCGCCCATGACATCGAGTCCGAGAGAATAGCGGTAATGCTCGCCCGGCTCGGATTCGAGCGGTTCCTTTGCCAGTGCGCGGACGATATCCAGCGTCGGGCAGGCACCGTAGGTGGACTGACGGACGGCGGCAATCGAAGGGGCGGTGAGGTCGTAATTCATGCCCGAGGTCATCGTCAGAAGATGCTCGATCAGAATGGGCTTTTCCGCAGGGACGACGATAACGCTTCCGTCGGGGGCGGTCTTTTTCACCGTCATATCCTTATATTCCGGGAAATAGGCATACAGCGGATCGGAGGGGAGAAGCTCTCCTCTCTCGATCAGCTGTGTGGCGGCGACGGCGGTCGCCACCTTGGTGCAGGAATAGAGATTGTAAAGTGCGTCGCGCCGTGTGGGGGTGCGAAGCCACGGGTCGTCATATCCCGCACTGTAACGAAAAATTTCTTCGTGATTCCGATAGATCACGGTATCCGACATCGGGACGCCGAGCATCGGAAGGTAAAAATCGCAAAAGTCTTTTAACGGTTGAAAATTCATAAAAGTTCCTCGTTTTTATGTCCTGTGACAATGATCAGTCGGGCTTCAGGGTCAAAACGGTCACGCCCGCGTCCCCTTCTCCGTATTCGCCGTGGCGATAGGATTTGATCCGCTTATCGGTTTTGAAATATTTCCAGAGGGCGGCGCGCAGGGCACCGGTGCCCTTGCCGTGAATGATACGCACGCTCGGCATACCGGCGAGCACGGCGTCGTCAATATATTTATCAATGACAAACCACGCGTCGTCGCCGATCATACCGCGCACATCAATCTCGGGAGAAAAGGTGGAGGAGACGGTCTTTTTGACCTTTCCTTCGCTGACCTTTTTCGGCGTTTCTTTCCGTCGGAAGGTCTGCTTTCCGTCGAGAAGGCGGATCTTATCTTCGGTCACTTTGGTTTTCAGAATCCCCGCGGTGACGGCGATCAGTCCGTTCTTATCCTTCGGTGCGGTCACGACGCCCTCGGTGCCGACCGTCACAAGGTAGACGCGGTCGCCTGCGACCACGGGGCGCGGCAGATGATATTCGTCCTCGAGGGAGACCTCTTTGACATTCAGTCCTTCGTAAAGCTCCTCGCTCTCGTGCAGACGGCGGCGCACCTCGTCTCTTGCCGATGCCATCATGGCATTGCGCTTTTCCCTGTCTTCCTGCTTGCGCAGGTCTTCGAGCTGACGGAAGATAAATTCACTCGAGGCGCGGGCGCTGTCGAGAATTTGCTTTGCCTTCGCCGCCTGACGATGAATCTCTTCCTCGTTTTTCGCGATGCGGCGGCGAAGATCCGCCTCCGCTTCCTCTTTGAAACGCTCATAATCGGCACGGAGCTTCTCGGCTTTTTCCTTCTCCCGCTCCATGGCGATACGGTCGGTATCCAGCCGTTCGATCACATCTTCAAAACGCTTGTCGTCCCGCTCGATGAGCTTGTTCGCGCGGGCAATGATGTCGGCGGGAAGTCCGAGCTTCTCCGAGATGGCGAAGGCGTTCGACTTTCCGGGTGTGCCGACGACGAGATGATAGGTCGGTTTCAGAGTTTCGACATCGAATTCGCAGGACGCGTTCTGCACACGGGGAGTCTCAAGGGCGAAAACCTTCAGCTCCGCATAGTGCGTCGTAGCGGCGGTCAGTGCGCCGAGCGCCTGTGTCCGCTCGAGCACGGCAATGGCAAGTGCCGCGCCCTCGATGGGATCGGTGCCGGCGCCGAGTTCGTCAAAAAGAACCATCGAGCGAGGCGTTGCACTCTTCAAAATGTCAACAATTGTTACCATGTGAGAGGAAAAAGTCGAAAGAGACTCCTCAATGCTCTGCTCGTCCCCGATGTCGACAAGAATCGTGTCGAAGACGCCGACGGTGGATTCTTCCGATGCGGGAATCTCAAGCCCCGCCTGTGTCATGACGGTGAGAAGTCCCATCGTCTTCATGGTAACGGTCTTGCCGCCCGTGTTCGGTCCCGTGATAATCAGGGTGTCATAGTCCTCCCCGATCGCGACATCAATCGGCACGACCTTTTCCCTGTCGAGGAGGGGGTGACGCGCACGGCGCAGATCGAGCACGCGGCGGTCGACGATCTTCGGCATCTCCGCCTTCATCGAGATAGCGAGAGAGGCGCAGGCGAAGGTGAAGGCAAGCTCGGTGATGTTATGATAGTTCAGCGTGAGGGCGGACGAGCACTCGCCGCAGGCGGCGGAGAGTGAGGAGAGGATTCTCTCGATCTCGTGCGTCTCCTCGGCGTTCAGGCGCTTGAGGTCGTTGTTCGCCTCCACAACGCTCATCGGCTCGACAAAGAGGGTCGCGCCGGAAGAAGAAGTATCGTGGACAAGACCTTTGAGTTCGTTGCGGTACTCCGCCTTGACGGGGACGACATAGCGTCCGTTCCGCATGGTAACGATATTTTCCTGCAAGTATTTCAGGCGGTTGCCGCCGACATAGCTCTGGAGGGTATCCTTGATTTTATTGTTCGTCGCCCGGATCTTGCGGCGGATCTCGGCGAGTGCGGGACTTGCCTCATCCGCGATCATATCCTCCGAGAGGATCGAGCGGCGGATCGTCTCCTCCAGTTCCCTGTTCGGTAAAAGACGGCGGAAGATCTCATCGAGGGAGGTATCGAAGGGCTTGTCCGTCTGAATATAATCGAGCAGCATGCGCGTGCTGTAAAGGAGCGAGGCGACATCGAGAAGCTCACGCGGGGAGAGCACGGCGCCTTTGTACGCGCGCTCTGCGGCGGCGGGCACCGACGCTTCCGCATGGAAGGGCGGGTAGCCCTTATGGGAGATCAAGCGCTTCGCGTCTGCGGTGTGCGTCTGACGAAGCAGGACGGTATCGTAATCATCGCTCGGCAGGAGGGTGCGTGCCATCGCCTTCGCGCCCTCTGTGGCGGCGCAGTCGGCGAGCATCTCGGTAATCTTCCCGTATTCGAGCGTGTTCAGCATTTTCTGCCGGAATTGCATGGGTTCACTTCCTTTCGGGGGTCTTTGGTCTGACTTCGTAGTAAAAATCAAGAGTCTTGAAGGGGCGTTCCAAATGGTTCAGAAGATATGCCTCCGCCGCGCGGCAGAAGAGGTGCATATCGTCGGGCGGCAGGCGGAACGAAAAGAGCTTATCCATCGGACAATAAATCGCGTAGGCGAGCGCCTGCTTTGCCCCGGCGGAAAGGATACAGACGATATGCCGCTCGTGCCCGTCGTCCTCCGCGGGGTCAAGCCCCCCGAGGTTCTCGGCATGGCAGGCGGCGCAGGTGATATACCCGCCCATAATATCAAAGAAAAAGTCCCCGCCCCGCTCGCCGCAGAGATGGCAGGCGACAATGTCGGGAGAGAAGCCGAGGATCGCCGCCGCGCGGATCTCAAAAACCGCTTTAACCTTATCGAGGTCAATATTGCCGCCCGCGATCGCGTAAAGCGAATTGAGCGACAGGCGGAGAAGCTCCCCTTCCGGCTGTGCGGTCGCGACATCGGAGAGCACCTCGCAAAGATAGGCGGCGAGGGCAAGTCCTTCGAGACTTCCGCGGATATCGAAGAAGCTCTCGATCAGAGACGCTTCCTTGACCCAATAGTAATCCCCCTTCTGATAGAGGACATATTCGCCGTAGCAGAACTGCGTCGTCGACGCCATCTGTCGGCTCTTCATCGAGCGGGCGCCCTTCGCGACGGCGGTGATGACTCCCAGTTCTTCGGTAAAGAGGGTAATCAGGCGGTCAGCCTCCTTGATATCCGCGGTGCGGATCACAAGCCCTCTGACTTTTGTCGTCATACCGAGCCGTCTTCCTTATAGCCGAAGCCCGAGAGATTGAAGTCGCTGTCACGCCAATGCTCCTTGACGCGGACATAGAGATCGAGAAAGACGCGGGTGCCGAGCAGTTTTTCAAGGTCTTCTCTCGCATAGGTGCCGACTTTTTTGATCGTGGCGCCGTTTTTGCCGATGATGATGCCCTTATGCGACTGCTTTTCGCAATAGATCTCGGCGCGGATCGAAACCAGTCCTTCGCTCTCCTTCCACTCCTCAATAGCGACGGCGGTGCCGTGCGGGATCTCCTCTTCGAGAAGGCGGAGGAGCTTTTCTCTGATGATCTCCGCGGCGATCTGTCTCTCCGGCTGATCGGTCACGATGTCCGAGGGGAAGAACCACTCGCTCTCGTAGAGGAATTTTTCACACTCCGAAAGAAGGGTGTCCACGCCGTGCCCGTTTTTCGCCGACATGGGAACGACGGCGGCAAAGTCGAAGGCGTCGGCATACGCCTTGATGGTTTTCGCGATATTTTCGGGACGGACGGTATCCGTCTTGTTGATGACGAGGATCGCCGGAATACCCGCAGAGCGGATCTTCGCGAGAAGTCCCTCCTCAATGTCGCCGACCGCTTCCCTCGCCTCTACGACAAGGATCGCAAGATCGACGCCGCCGAGGGTCTCCGTCGCGGTCTTCACCATATAATCGCCGAGCTTGGTGCGGGGCTTATGTAATCCCGGTGTATCGAGGAAGACATACTGATCCTCCCCCGTGGTATGGATACCGGTGATACGGTTGCGCGTCGTCTGCGGCTTCTTCGAGACGATGGCGACCTTCTCTCCGAGAATGGCGTTCAGAAGGGTGGACTTCCCTACATTCGGGCGTCCGACAATGGCGATAAATGCTGTTCTTTTCATGCGGATTACCTTTGATCTTCTTTGATTTTTTTCATGATTTCGCGCTGTTTTGCGCATTGCAGCTCTTCCTCTTCGGGCGAGCGCTCGTGATCGTAGCCGAGCA
>CALAFS010000283.1 GCA_937892405.1 uncultured Clostridia bacterium | reverse complement strand
CCCTATCGGGAGCTGCCCGTCCTGCATGTCGACCCGTCCCGTGGGAGCGAAAGCTCTGCCCTCACGGCATGCACACTCATGTCCCTCGGAATTCCGACGGTTGCCACCGACACGGAAGGTATGCGGGAGGTGATTTTCGAGGGGGAGAACGGTCTGCTTTTCCCGCCCGACAATTCCTATGCCCTCGCGGAGGTGTTGCTGCATGCGCTGGACGCCCCCGGATTTCTCCCGTCGCTCGCACGCGGCGCAAGGGAGAGATACCTCAAGGATTTTTCACTCTCCCGCATGGAGCGTGCTTATCGCGATCTGTACCGACGGGTGGTATCATCATGAGAAAAAATCTTTGTTTTCTTATATTTTTGGCAGTTTTCTCTTTGAATTTGTGAAAAAGTGCAGTCTTTCGATACCGCTCACGCAGACTGCGCGCAAGCTGCCGCGCAAGGAAAAAGTGTGTCGGTACCGGCATTTCTCTTCCCCCTGCGGTCTTTTTCGTTTTCTTCCCTGAATTTCTGCCGTTTTCTCGTCTCATTATTTGATTTATACCCGTTTTCTGCCGATTTTTCGGATTTTTTCTCTTCACCTGCCGTTTTTCTTCCCTCTTGACAATCGCGCGCGGGTATGATAAAATAAAAGGCATGAAACAGGAATATCTTGAAGGCGGCACCGTGGTATCGGCACACGGCGTGCGCGGAATTCTCAAAGTCATCGCTTATTGCGACTCGCCGAAGGTACTCGCCGACCGCCGACGCGTTTTTCTCCGTCTTCCCGACGGCAGGTATGAAGAACGCGCCGTGCGCTCCGCCTCTCTTGCAGGCGGGGACGCGGTACTTCTCGGCATCGCAGGGTGTGACACCCGCGAGGACGCCGTCGCGATGAAGAATACGATGCTCTATCTTGCGAGAGAGGACATTCCTCTTCCGAAGGGTGCATACTTTATCGCCGATCTCTTCGGTCTGCCCGTCATCGACATCGACACGGGGCGCCGCTACGGCACCGTGGCGGACATCACCGATGTCCCGCAGGGAAAGATGTACACCGTACGCACAGAGCGCGGCGATGTCCTGCTCCCCGGCGTAAAAGAATTCATCAAGGAGGTCGACCCCGAGCGCGGCGTCTTTATCCGCCCGATTCCCGGGTTCTTTGACGAAGAATGACCTATCATGTCATGACCCTCTTTCCCGAGACGGTGCGCGCCGTCCTCGACGCGAGCATTCTCGGCAGAGCGCAGACGGCGGGCATCATCGGGGTGCGCACTTACAATATCCGCGACTACTCCTCGGACAAACACCGCAAAGTCGACGACACGCCCTTCGGCGGTGGAGTCGGCATGATTATGGCATGCCAGCCGATCGCCGACTGCTTTTCGGCAGTGTGCGCCGAAATCCCGCCGGAACATAAAAAGCGGGTCATCTACATGTCACCGAAGGGCAGACGCTTTGACCACGCGGTGGCAAAAGAGCTGTCCCTTTACGACGATCTGATCTTTCTCGCCGGGCATTACGAAGGGGTCGATCAGCGGATCCTCGACGAGATCGTAGACGAAGAAATCTCGATCGGCGACTATGTCGTGACCGGGGGAGAGATCCCTGCCTGTATCGTGATCGACGCAGTCTCCCGCCTGATCGACGGCGTGCTCTCCTCGAGCGAATGTTACGAAGGTGAGTCCATCGCGTCGGGCATTCTCGAATATCCGCAATATACAAAGCCCCGCGTCTTCCGCGGGCGGGAGGTCCCCGAAGTGCTTCTCTCGGGCGACCATAAAAAGATCGACCGCTACCATCTCGAAGAGGCAGTGCGGATCACAAGAGAAAGACGCCCCGAGCTCCTCGCCCTGCACCCGGAATACGAAGAGGCACTGCGCCCGAAGGAAAAGCGGAAGAAAAAGCACGCTGTAAAAGAAAAAAGCGAAAATACGAACGAAAGCGAAAAAGACACGCGAGAAGAGAAAACTCCCGACGCGTGACGTGCTTTCGCAAAACAAAAAAGAAAGGAGGCGGCGCATGAAGCTCACCCCTTTGAAAAAATTGATTTCCGGCTATGAGCGGGGAGAATCCTCCCTGTCCGACGCGCGGACAGCGCATCTTCTCGGTCGGAATTTTTACGCAAAGAAGATCAGCGGTCTGTCCTCTCTCAGGCGGCGCCATTCCTTCAAAAATACCCGTGCATACCGGGCATTTGATGGATTTTTGCGATCTATTGTTTACATTTCATGCCGTTCGGTCGGGTTTTACCTGCTTGCTTTCGGGCTTCTGACACTGCTTCTGCACTTCTCGAAGTACTATTCGACGGACGGCGCCGATATCTTTCTGCCTCTCATCATCGGAGCGGTCGCCTCCCTCCTTTCGATCCCGCTCCTTCTCTCGGGGCGTCCGCTCTGTCTTGTCCTTCAGCAGATACCGCTCACCGATACGCTCTTCTTTGAATTCTTCTGCCTGCGCCGTATGCACCCGGCGGAAGCCGTCGATTCTCTTCCCGGCGCGGTGTCCGCACTGTTCGGCGCGGGGGTGGCGCTCTTCGGTTTCTTTGTCTCGATGCCCCTTGCGCTCTTTCTCCCCCCGGCGATTCTCTTTTTCTTCCTGTCTCTCTCGGCGCCGGAGTTTCCCTTTTTCACAACCCTGATCCTGCTCCCTTATATGCCGATGATCTTCCCGCACCCGTCGGCAACCCTCGCGGCGCTTGTGCTCTGCGGTCTTCTCTCCTTTGCCCGCAAGGTCGTGCGCGGCAACCGCGTATTCTATCTCGAGCAATATGACGCCGTGCTCCTCCTCTTTGCACTCACCCTCCTGATCGGCGGGGCAGTCGCGGGTATGGCAAGCCTCAAAGTCGCGGCATATCTGATTCTTCTTCTGTTCGGCTATACCTTCGCCGGCAACCTGATCTCCAACCGACGGCTCGTCGACGGAATTTTCCACGCACTGATCTACGCGTCGGTGCCCATCTCCCTCTTCGCGATCTTCCAGTTCGTCGCGGGGAAAGAATCCTACTTCTGGTTCGGACGGGAGATCTCGGGACTGGTCGGCGGACATGTCACGGGAACCTTCGATGTCCCCGATACCTTCGCCGTCTATCTGCTCGCCGTGATTATCCTGACCGTCTCCCGTGCACTCGACCGTCAGCGCTCCCGCGCTCTGCGCTTCTCCTGCGCGTTTCTCGTCCTGTTGCAGACGGCGGCGCTCGTTCTCACGGGGGCGCACGCCGCGTGGTTTGCCCTCGGCTTCTCCCTCTTCGCCTATGCGGTACTGAAAGCGGTGAGACGGCACCCCGGGCTTCTGCTTACCCTTTTAACCCTGCTTCCCTATGTTATCTTTCTTCTGCCGCGAGAGGCGCGCACATGGTGTCTCTCTGTCCTCGCCTCGGGTACCGAAGGAGCGGCGGAGACCGTCGCCCGGCTGAAAGGTGCGCTCACCATGTTCCGCGACCGCCTCTTCACCGGAGCGGGCGTCGGTGCGGACGCCTTCCGCGCCGCGCTCTCGGGGTATCTCCCCGACACGATCGGTGCCGACACGGTCAACCTCTTCCTTGAGATCGGGTGTGAGGCGGGGCTGTTCGCCCTCCTCTTCTTCGTCCTGCTCCTCTTCGTACGGGCGCGTCATCTCTCTTCCTATGCCCGCTATCTCACCTCCGCCTCGGTCGGGACACATGCGGCCGCGGTCACGGTAGCCCTCTTCGCGCTCCTTGTCTACGGCATGACAGAGGACATCTTCGCAAGTCCCGCGATGTTTTACCTCTTCTTCGTCCTCTTCGGCATCGGGTCGGCGACGCTCCGCCTTGCGAAAAAGGACAGAGATGAGCGGCTGATCTACTACGGAGACGATCGCAGTGCCGACGCATCGGTCGCCGACATTCTGATCTCGGATAACAGAAATTGAGAAAAACAGCAAATTTGCAAATAATCGTTTGTATAATAGACAGGGCGGCAGAGAAAAATTTCCCTGCTGCCCTGTCTTTTCTTATCTTGTGATGTATGTAAAAACGCGCGGGTGTCCCGAAGGGCACCCGCCTTATTCTTATATCGGAATTTCTTCCAGTGCCGCGAGCTTCTCTCTGTACGGCACCGCTTCTTCAAAACGGTTCTCCATCTCAAGAGAAAGAAGGGTGCGGAGGAGATAAGCGTGCGACTCGCAGCCGAAAAGATTCTTCGTCGGGGCGAGACGGCAAAGATCGTCGAAAGAAAGATCTCCGCGCTCATAGTCATGATCGTAGCGCACCCCGTCCGCATAGGCTACGCCGCTCGTCGTGCACCACCCTTCAAAATACTTTGTCAGAAGCTCTCTGTCCCCGATGGGTGCCGAGAGCGTGTCGATGTACCGGAGCAGAGTCTCCCGTTCCTCTCCCGAGAACAGGCGGATCTCCTCTCCCTTTTCCGAAAAGCGGTAAGGGTGCAGGGTCGGCACAATGCCGTCTTTCGTGATTTCCAGCTCACACATATAGCCGTAGTACCACGGTTTTCTCATCGTGCCCTTTCGATGTGGAAAATAGAAATTGCCCATACTGTAAACAATAGGTTTACATTTGTAGATTTCATACCCCTGTATGCAATGCGTATGTCCCGCGATCACGGCGTCAGCGCCGAGCTCCGTGAGGATCCGATAGCGATCCACCGTCGCCGGTGCGGGCAGCGGATTCTGCTCGTTGCCGCCGTGGAAGAAGACGATGACGGCATCGGAAACCTTCTTTTCCTCCCCGATTCTCCCGGCAAGTCTCGCGAGGTCGAAGCCGGCGGCGCCGGGCTTCTCCTTTCCCGCAATCCCGAACTCGTTTTCACACACGGAAAGCAGGCTGACACGCAGTCCGTCCGCCGCAAGTCTCACGGCGCGGTACGCCTCTTCGATATTCTCCCCGCCGCCGACGGTGAGAATCTGATGTTTCTTCAGAAGAGAGAGGGTCGCACGCACGCCCTCGTCCCCGAAATCTCCGAAATGGTTGTTTGCGAGGGCGGCGACATCAAAGCCGCCTTCCAGAAGAAAGGAAATATCCTCCGGCACGCCGCGCAGATTGGGGCCGCTCTTCGGGATCTTCTCACCGACGCCGTCGGGGATCAGAACACTCTCAAGGTTGAGAATACGGAAATCCGCTCTTTTCAGGACGGGAGAAAGCGCGGCAAGGCATTTTCGTGCCGTCTTTGGCGTCAGCTTTCCGCTCGCGGCATCGGGGGCAAAATCCCCGGCAAACAACAGTTTCATTTCGGAAGGTCTCCTTTTTATGTCGTTGAGGTTCGCTCGCTTCCCAGTATAGCATTTTCCTTCGGAAAACGCAAGACTTTTATAAAATTTCCGCAAAAGAAGAGAGCGTCCGACAGGAGAAAAAAGCGGGGCGGCATGCAAACGGAGCGAAAATGTGGGGCGTGCCTCCCGTTTTTTTCACCAAAAAGAAAAGGAAAGCACCCTTTCTTTTTGATAAATCGCGGCTTTTTTCGTTTTTTTCAAAAAAAGTATTGATTTTTTTTTCACAATTTGATATACTGAGTGTATTGAAAACGGCTAAGGAGCGAAAACTATGATCTCTCGCAATGTGAGCATTCAGAACAGCGTAGGGCTGCATGCAAGACCTGCCACCTTCTTTGTGCAGAAGGCGAACTCCTACAAGAGCTCGATCTGGGTGGAAAAGGAAGATTGCCGCGTCAATGCCAAAAGTTTGCTCGGCGTTCTCTCGCTCGGCATCGTGAAGGGGACGGCTGTCACCCTGATTGCGGACGGACCCGATGAGGCGGAAGCCGTAAACGGGCTTGCCACACTGATCGACGGCGGTTTTGCCGACATGTGACCCCCGACCGGTGTCACATACGGAAACGGGGCGTCACTCATGAGGAGCGCGATTTTCGCGTTTTTCGGAGAGTGACGCCCCGTTTCTCTGAATTTCGTGAAGAAAGGAGCCGCCATGACGACGCTTGAACGCCTGCGCGACAAAGCCAATTCCCTGCCCGAGACGCCCGGTGTCTACCTGATGAAGAACCGGGAGGGTACCATCATCTATGTCGGCAAGTCGAAAAAACTCAAAAACCGCGTGACCTCCTACTTCACGGGCAATCACCACACACCGAAGACCGACCGCATGGTCTCGCTCGTCGCGGACTTCGACTACATTCTCTGCCACACCGAGATCGAGGCGCTGACCCTTGAGAATGTCTTAATCAAAAAGCACACCCCGAAATACAATATCAAACTCAAGGACGCAAAGTCCTATCCTTATATCAAAGTAACAAACGAAGAATATCCGAAGCTCTTCGTCACCCGCGAGCGCAAAAGCGACAGGGCGCGCTACTACGGTCCCTATCAGGGGTCGGCGGGAGCGCACGCCGCTCTCGAGACGGTGTCGAAAATCTTCACCCTCGCGGTATGCAAGCGCTCTTTTCCCCGCGACATCGGGCGGGATCGTCCCTGCCTTCTGCGCGACATGGGCAGGTGCGTCGCCCCCTGCACCGGCAAGGTGAGTGCCGCAGAATACCGCGACCTCGTCCGTCGGGCGGAATCTGTCCTCGACGGCAATATCCGCGACACGGCGAAGACCATTGAAGAAGACATGTACCGCGCCGCCGAAGCGGAGGAATACGAGCGCGCCGCCACCCTGCGCGACAGTCTGCGCGCGCTGGAGCTTCTCCGCGAAAAGCAGAAGGTCGTCTCTGACGAGCACTTCGACCGCGATGTATTCGGTCTTTACCTCTCCGAGACGGAGAGTGTGCTCTCCCTGCTCTCGGTGCGCGGCGGTGCCCTCATCAACAAAAACGAATTCATTCTCTCCCCGGACGCCCTCACCGAAGAGGACGGCACCGTCTCTCTGATCGCCTCGCACTACGAGACGACGGGACGGATTCCGAAGGAGGTTCTGCTCGCCTTCCCTCTCTCGGAGGACGCGCTCTCCCTGCTCTCGGAATATCTCTGCCTGCTCGCGGAGCACCGCGTTACCGTGCGCACGCCCGAGCGCGGAGACGGAAAGCGTCTGTGCGAGCTTGCCGCTGAGAACGCGGCGGAGGCGGCGAGACAGTACCGCCTCGAAGGAGAGAGAGAGGACAAGAGCCTTGCCCGCCTCGCGACTCTGCTCGGACTCTCCGAGCTGCCCCGTCGCATGGAGGCATACGATATTTCCAACTACGGAAACGAAGCCATCACCGCCTCCATGGTGGTATATGAAAACGGACGGCTGAAAAAGAGCGACTACCGCCTTTTCCACATCAAGACGACCGACGGAGCGGACGACTACGGCTCCATGCGGGAGGCGCTCTCCCGCCGTCTTTCGCACATCGGGGACGGCTCCCCCTCCCTCGGCGAGGCGCCCGATGTCCTGCTGATCGACGGCGGCGCCACGCATGTCGGGGTCGTGCGCGAGGTGCTCGCGTCGATGAACCTCGAGATCCCGACCTATGGCATGGTGAAGGACGACTTTCATAAAACGCGCGCTCTGACCGACGGGGAGCGCGAGATCTCCATCGCAACCGAAATGCCCGTCTATGCCCTGATCTTCAAGATTCAGGAAGAGGTGCACCGCTTCGCCGTCGGAGCGGCGGGCGCGGCAAAGCGCCGTACGCTGACGCACTCCACCCTTGAGAAGATCGAGGGGATCGGCCCCGCAAAGGCGAAGCTCCTGCTCTCGGAAATGCCGCTTGCAAAGGTCAAGACAAGTTCGGCAAAAGAGCTTGCCAAAATCAAAGGAATTTCCGAAAAAGACGCAGAAAATGTATATAATTATTTTCATAAGGAGAAAAAATCATGAGAATTATCACCGGATCCGCCAAAGGAAAGCGTCTTCTCACTTTAGAGGGTGACGCGACGCGTCCGACCTCCGATCGGATCAAAGAGGCGATGTTCTCCTCCATTCAGTTCGATATTGAGGGGCGGCGGGTGCTCGACCTGTTCGCCGGCTGCGGTCAGCTCGGGCTGGAGGCGCTCTCCCGCGGGGCGGCGAGCGTCATGTTCGTCGATGCCTCGGCGGACGCGATGGCGGTCATCAAAAAGAATATCGAGACGACCGGATTTCAGAGCCGTTGCCGCACGCTCATCAGCGACTACCGCAATTACCTCCGCAAGGCGGGAGGCAAGGTTGCCCCCTTTGATCTCGTGTTCCTCGATCCGCCCTACGCCATGCAGGCGTGCACCGACGCGCTCTGCCGCCTCGTCAGAGAGGAGCTGCTCGCGCCGGGAGCGCTCGTCGTGATGGAGTGCGGGGAGGAGGTTCCGACGCCGGAGGTTGCCGGTAGCTTTGAGGTATTGAAATCCACCCGCTACGGCAAAAAGACGGGAATCGAAATTCTCCTTTACCGCGGCAAAAAAGAAGAGAGGCCGGAAGAGGAATCCGTCCCGGCGGCGGAAAGTCCTCTTCCGAAAGAAAAAAAGCATGAGCGCGTGATCCTGCCCGGCACCTACGACCCCGTGACGCTCGGGCACCTCGAGATCATCCGCCGCGCGGCGGCGGAGTACGAGGAAGTATTCGTCACGGTGTTCGTCAATCCCGAGAAGACGCCGATCTTTTCCCTCTCCGAGCGCATGGCGATGCTGATGCTCGCGACCGACGACCTCGACAATGTGCTGGTCACCGAGAGCACGGGACTCGTCATCGACTATATGCGGGATCACGGGATCCGTAAAATCATGAAGGGATACCGCGATGAGACCGACCTCGCCTATGAGGAGGCGCAGGCGGCGTGGAACGCCGAGCACGGCGGCGTCACCACCGATCTGATTCCCGCCTCTCCCGAATTCCGTGGCATCTCCTCCACACTGGCGCGCCGCCTGCTCGCCGAGGGGGGGGACCTTTCGGGGATCCTGCCCGAAAAGGTACTCGCATTTCTGAAAAATCGGGAATAAAGCATTGACAAACCCCGAAAGATCGGGTATAATTATTTATTATCATTTTATATTACGCGCAAGACCGAAAAACGGACAGGTCTGTCCGATGGAATGAGGACTGTGTATGAAAGAAAGAATCGAAGAACTCAAAGCGCGTCTCCGCGCCGCTCTCGCGGACGCGAAGGACGAAGAAGCGCTGGAAAATGTGCGTGTCGGCTTCCTCGGCAAGAAGGGCGCCGTCGCCGAGTTGATGCAGGATCTGCGGAACGCCTCCGACAAGAAGACTGCAGGACAGCTCATCAACGAATTCAAAAATGAGGCGGAGAGTGCCGTCACCTCGGCAAAGGAGACGCTCCGAACGGCAAAACTGAATGCCGAGATCCGTCGGGCGAAAAAATACAATCCGACCCTCGCCGCCGAAAAGGAGTTCGGCTCCTACCACCCGATCACCCTCGCGACCCGCGAGGTGGAAGAGGTGTTTGTCGGCATGGGCTTTACCATCGAGGATTATGCCGAGATCGTAGACGATTACGAGTGCTTTGAAGCGCTGAACATTCCGAAGCATCACCCCGCCCGCGACATGCAGGATACTTACTATCTCGAAAACGGTCAGCTTCTGAAGACGCAGACCTCTGCGGCGCAGAACGCGATCATGAAAAAATACGGTGCGCCCCTGCGCGCTATCTTCCCCGGCCGTTGCTTCCGCAACGAGTCAACCGACGCCTGCCACGAGAACACCTTCTTCCAGATGGAGGGCATGATGATCGACGAGAACATCTCGATCTCCAACCTGATCTACTTCATGAAGACGATGCTCTCCGAGGTGTTCAAGCGGGACATCAAGGTGCGTCTGCGCCCCGGGTTCTTCCCTTTCACCGAGCCGGGCTTCGAGCTTGACATCAACTGCCTGATCTGCGGCGGTGTCGGCTGTCCGTCCTGTAAAAATTCCGGGTGGCTCGAGCTTTGCCCCTGCGGCATGATTCACCCGAATGTGCTGAAAGAGGGAGGCATCGACACCGAGAAGTACACGGGCTTTGCCTTCGGTCTCGGTCTGACCCGCCTTGCCATGATGAAGTACGGCGTCAAGGATATCCGCGATTTCAACAGCGGCAACCTGAAGTCGCTCTCGCAGTTTGAGTCGCTCTGACGGAATAGGAAAGGAGAAGAAAAATGTTTTTATCCATGAA
Organism: uncultured Clostridia bacterium; assembly: GCA_937892405.1. Lineage (GTDB taxonomy): Bacteria > Bacillota > Clostridia > Oscillospirales > CAG-272 > UBA1740. Next base: position 12,868 of record CALAFS010000283.1, on the reverse strand, counting down.
CTGGATCGGAGATTTCGTCGACCTCTCGGGACTTGACAGAAAGGCGCTGATCCGCAACTTCACGCTTTCCACCGCCGAGGTCGAGGACATTTATGTCAAGGGTGAGGACACCTACGGCGTCATCGTCGCCGAGATCGCCTCGGTCGAAAATCACCCCGAATCGAAAAAACTCCACCTTCTGAAGGTCAACACGGGAAAAGAGCTTCTCGATGTCGTCTGCGGCGCGCCGAATGTCCGCGTCGGTATGAAGGTTCCCTTTGCCACCGTCGGCGGCTGTGTCTCGGGACACAAGATCGAGGTCGCGACCGTTGCGGGCTACAAATCCTACGGCATGTGCTGTTCCGAATCCGAGCTCGGCATGAGCGACGATCACTCCGGACTTTTCGAGATTACCGACGACATTCCGCTCGGCACCGACATCAAGAGCGTATACGATCTTGACGACATCATCTTCGAGGTGGACAACAAGTCGCTGACCAACCGTCCCGACTTGTGGGGTCATTACGGTATCGCACGCGAGTTCGCCACCATCACGGGCAGAGCGCTCCGCCCCGTCCCGGTCGAAGATCTCGCGGCTTACAAGGCACTGCCCCCCGTCGCCGTCGAGGTGCGCGCGACCGATCGCGCCTACCGCTATACTGCCATCAAGGTGGAAAACATCCGCCGCAAAGTCTCGCCCGTCAATATGCGGATCCGCCTCTACTACTGCGGCTCCCGTGCCATCAACTTCCTCGCCGACCTGACAAACTATGTCATGCTGGAGCTCGGGCAGCCGATGCACGCCTTCGATAACCGCAAAGTCGACCGCATTGAAGTGCAGACTTTCAAAGAAAACTTTACATTCCGCACACTTGACGGCGTTGATCGCACGATTGACGACAAGATGCTGATGATTACCTCGGGAGACAAACCCGTGGCAATCGCGGGCGTCATGGGCGGCGATGCCTCGAAGATCGAGGACGACACCGACAGCCTGCTGCTCGAATCCGCGACCTTCGACGGCGTCAGCGTCCGCAAGACGACGACCCGCCTCGGACTTCGCACCGACGCGTCGATGCGGTATGAGAAGATGCTCGACCCCGAGCTTTGCCCGGTGGCAACGGCGCGTCTTCTGAAGCTCCTCTTCCTCTATGACAAGGAGGCGAAGGTGACCTCTTCCTTCACCGACCGCTATGTGCGTCACTACCCCGAAATCGTTCTTTCCTTCGATAAAAAATATGTTGACCGCTACACCGGCATCGACATTTCGGAAGAGCAGATCGAGAAGACCCTGACGGGTCTCGGCTTCGCCCTTACGAAAAAGGACGGTGTCTTCACCGTGAAGGTTCCCTCCTTCCGTGCGACGAAGGATGTCACGATCCGCGCCGACATCATCGAAGAGATCACCCGTATCTACGGTTACGACAACTTCGAGATCAAGACCTCGAAGAACGCTCTGCGCCCGATCTTAAAAGAAAAGGAAAAATCGGACGAAGACCGCATGAAGGATCTGCTCGTGAAGAGCTACCGCATGCACGAGGTTCACTCCTACATCTGGTCGGACCTTGCGAGAAACCGCGAGCTCGGCATCTCGACGCCAGAGAATGTCCGTATCATCAACGCACAGACTCCCGATCACCAGTATCTGCGCGTGTCGATGATCCCGACGCTCCTCTCCTTTGCGAAGGACAACCGCGGCTATGCCGACACCTTCGGCATCTTCGAGATCGGCCACACCGTCGAGGGCAAGAAGGAAAACGGCTATTGCAACGAATATAAAAAGCTCGGCGCCGTTCTCTTCTCCCGTACCGAGAGCGAAGAGGCCCTCTTCTACAAAATGCGCGATGCCGTCGCGGAGATCGCGACCGATCTGCTTCACAAGAGCGCGACCTTCCGCCGTGCGGAAGAGAATCTTCCCGACTACGCTCACCCGCAGAATGTATACGACATTCTGATCGACGGCGAGCCGGTCGGCACACTCTCCGTCCCGCACCCCACCGTGCGCGAGGCGATCGACAAAAAGGCAAATCTCGCCTTCTTCGAGATCAACACGCAGAAGTTCTCGCAGCATAAAGCCGAGCCGATCCGCTACACAGAGCCGTCGAAGTTCCCCGCGATCGACATCGACATGACCTTCCGTGCCGACCTCGCCGCCGTCGACTTTGACGCGGTGAAACAGGCGGCAAAGGAAGCCTCCCCCGTCCTTCTCTCCGATGTGAAAATGCAGGACGCCTATGAGGTTGCCGGCGGTGCGACGCTGACCCTGCGCTTCTCCTTCCTCTCCCGCGAGCGCACCCTGACAAAGCAGGAACTCGCCCCCGAGACCGAGAAGATCGCCGCCGCTCTCGCTCCGTTTGATCTGATCTACACTGTGGGATAATCATTCTTAGCGCCGTTTTGCAAAACATTTCGCAAAACGGCGCTCTTTTTGATGAAACTGATTTCTACATTTTCTGTCGAAAAAAATCCCATTGTGCGCAAAAAAAAGAAACCGTCCGTCTTCACTCTGTGTGAGGACGGACGGTTTTTGACTTTCCGTTCCATTCCCGTAAAAAATGAATGGAGCGCCGGTCATAAAAGGCGGCGCGGAAGAAAATCCGCGTCGCCTTTATAGCGATATCAATTGTTCATGTTATCGAGATACTTGAGGTAGGCGTCGTAGTAGGAGATCAGGACATCGCTGACCTTGTCGTCGTCGATATCGTCGATTTCGTCAAGGTGAAGATCCTCGTAGTTGTCGGTGACATACTGTGCCATCTCGTCAATGATGTCCTCCGACACGGCAATGTCGTTGTCCTTCAGAGTCTTGTCGAGGGTATTCTTGACCTCTTCTTTATATTCTTCCTCGGTCTTCTCTTCCTTCTTGATGGTGAGAAGCTCTTTGACGCCCGATTTGACGCTTTCGTAAGTCTCTTCACTCACACCTTCCATACCGATCTCGCCCGCCATCAGGGAGACGGAGAACTTCGTCAGCTCGGTGACAAGGGGTTTCGTCCGCTCGTTGGCACGGAGCTCGGCGATGACCTTCGTGATGACGGTGGTGCCGTCCTCGTCCTTTGCGGTCAGCTTGTCGACGACAGCGTCGGAATCCTCGGTAAAGGCGGGGAGAACGCCGTTGTCCGAAAGAAGAATATAGACCTCGGAGAGGGTACGCATATCCCCTTCGATATTGGTGGCATCGCTGTCATGGAAGACATCAAGGAAAGAGACAACAAAGCCGTCATAGGGATCGCCGAGATTCAGGGAGAAGTCCTCGCCCTTCGATGCCTCGGACACTGCCTTCGCCAGTCCGGCAACCAGCTTCGCAAGCTGGGGATTCTCGCCGAGACGGCCGACAAGGGAGCGCACCGCCGCCTCGTTCTCGGGCGTCAGGGCGGTGAAGTCCGCGCCGTTCAGCTTGAAGACATCGCACGCCGCGCCGATCAGACTCTTGAACGAGTTGCGCATATCCTGTCTCGGTCCGTCGACATTCACGGTAGTGAGGGAGGAATAGACATACTCTCCGCCCGCCTGCATGATGAGATCCGGCAGGAAGTTGTTCTCTGCGGTCTCCTTCGCGTACTCTTCATAATAAACAACGACATCGGCGTCCTCGCCCATCTCCTCGCGCACGATGGCAACCGAGTCCTTCGCCAAAGAGAGCATACCGGAGAGCGGCAGAAGAAGCAGTGCCGCGACGACACCGCCGCGCGCGATCCCGAGGATCATGCCGCCGAGGCGGCTCGCGCCGTTCTTCTTTCCGCGGAAGAAAATCAGGTCAAAAATCAGACGCAGAATTCCGAGAATAAACTGTAAAAGTAAAGTTAAGGTGACAAAAGCAACCGGAAGCACGACGATCGTGATCGGAAGAGCAAAGACAATCTCCGCCGTGTCGATGCCGAGATTGTTCAGAGAATCCGCCAGCGTGCCGGTGAGCTGCCACGGAGTCTCGGCGAGCAGAGAGCCGACCGTCTTCCCGGCGAGATACTCATGCACCTGCGGATAGGCGCGGGTACAGACGGCGAAGGATACGACGGCGGAAAGCGCCAGAGTAAAGAGGCTGAGAAACTCTTTCCCGAACCCGCGGCAAAGTCCGCGGATCAGACCGATGAGGAGGAAGAGTGCCGCCACGGCGTAGACGCCGTATGAGATGTACTGCGAAATTTCCATAAGCTATACTCCTTTTTACAATCGTTTATCTTGTCAATGGTTTTCGTAATAAGCATAGATCGCCTCGCGGATCTCACGCATGCCGTCCGCCGTGGGGTGACCGTCATTGCGTGAAATGTCGGGCAGGTCGATGACATCGCACCCGTATTCTTCCCCGCCGCGGTGCAGTACCGCCTTGATCGGGTCGGAAAGGTAGTCGTTGATCAGAAGGACGATGCGTGTCTTCGGCAGTTTCGCCCGCAGGTAATCGAGCAGGCAATGCGCTGCGGGAAGGACTTGACGGAGCTCGTCGTCGGTATAATCCGCGTAGGGCTTCTCGATGTTCTCACCGAGGGGCGAGCCCGCCCATGTGTCATTTGTACCGGCGAAGACGAACACGGTGTCGAGGTCATCCGCGTGCCCGTCAAAAATCTTCATGCGCCCGACAAAGGAGCTGTCGGGGCAGTAGCGCTTTTCGTAAGAGGTGTTGCAGATCGTACTGCCGGAATAGCTGTTGTTGAAGAGAAGATGATTCCCCGGCGCGGTCGCGATGGGGTGCCACCAGGTCTGCTCTACCGTGAGGACGCCGTTTACCTCGTTTTTATGCGGTCCGTACCAGAAGAGATACCCCTCGGGAACATATCCTTCAAAGGTCGAGTAGCTGTCACCGAAGACAGCAAAATTGCCGAATGTCATGTTTCTTTCCTTTCACAAAAAACAAATTCAGAATGATGAAGAATTCAGAATTATGAATTAAGAATTGTGGTTGTGAGACACGGAGTTCTTGCTGCGGAATATAGCGAAATGCAATGTTTTGTTTGCATTTATTGCGAATTTGTGAGAGGTGTATGGCGGCGCTCTTCGAGAAGCGCGCGGACTTTCAGAACGGCGACCTGCGTTTTTGCGTCGCGGATCTCGCCACGCATCACCATCTCAAAAAGCGTTTCGAGCGGGACGCGCTCCACCTCGAGGAATTCGTCATCATCGAGCGAGCGCTCTCCGAAGGTGAGGTCCTCGGCAAGGTACATCGAGATCTTCTCACTGACGAGAGCGGGCGAGGTATCGAGTCCGCCGAGGTAGGTATACTTCCCCGCGACGGCGCCCGTCTCTTCGCGAAGTTCTCTCTTCGCGGCTTCGAGGGGATCCTCTCCGGCAAAATTCAGCTTCCCCGCCGGGATCTCGAAGAAGACGCGTCCGTGCGCATAGCGGAACTGTCGCTCCATCAGTACCTGTCCGTCGGAAAGCAGGGGCAGAATGCACACCGCGCCGACATGCAGACAGATCTCCCGCGTGGCGGTCTCGCCGTTCGGCAGTCTTACGGTGTCCTCCACGACATGGAGCACCTTGCCGTCAAAAATTTCTCTGCGCGACAGTTTTGTCTCTGTCAGATCCTGCATATCCGCCTCCCGAGAGTTCCAAGATAACCTTTTGATAGCATGATTATAGCACAATGCTCTGTTTCTGTCAATCAATTTTCGGCGGGCGAACGGATTTTTTCTTTTTTTCCCTTGAAATGAGAGAGAATTCCTGTTATAATGAAAGAAAAAACATCGAAGGAGATCCGATATGAAACTCAGCGTACTTACCAACCTCTTCGCAAACCTCCCGCTTGACGAAGCACTGGCAAAGTTTGAAAAGCTCGGGATCGAGGCAGTCGAAATCGGCTGCGGCGGTTATCCCGGAAAAGCGCACTGCGACCCCGCCGTCCTTCTGAAGGACGAAAAGGCGCTTGAAAACTGGCTCGCCACCTTCAAAAAGCACCATCTCGAAATCTGCGCCCTGTCGGTGCACGGCAACCCCGTCCACCCCGACAAGAAAATCGCGAAAGCCTATGACGACGACTATCGCAACGCCGTCCTTCTCGCAGAGAAGATCGGTATCGACACCGTCGTTACCTTCTCCGGCTGTCCCGGCGGCTCGCCCGAGGACAAGACACCGAACTGGGCGACCTGCGCATGGCCGGACGACTATCTCGCCGTTCTCGACTATCAGTGGAACAAAGTGCTGATCCCCTATTGGAAGGAAGCATCCGCTTTCGCTCTTGCGCACGGCGTAACAAAGATCGCCTTTGAGATGCACCCCGGCTTCTGCGTTTACAATCCCGAGACGCTCCTGAAGCTCCGTGCCGCCGTCGGCGATGTCATCGGCGCAAACTTCGACCCCTCCCACCTGATCTGGCAGGGTATCGAACCCGTTGCCGCGATTCGCGCGCTCGAGGGTGCGATCTATCACTTCCACGCAAAGGACACGAAGATCGACAAGTACAACACCGCGAAGTTCGGCGTCCTCGATACCAAGCATTACAGCGATGAGGCGCACCGCTCCTGGATCTTCCGCACCATCGGCTACGGCAACGGTCTCGACTACTGGCGCGATATGATTTCCGCGCTCCGTCTCGTCGGCTATGACAAGGTCATGTCGATCGAGCACGAGGATTCGCTGATGACGCCCGACGAGGGACTTGCCCATGCGGTGGAATTCCTCAAGCAGTCGATCATCAGAGAGCCGAAGCCTACCACCATGGGTTGGGCATAAGTTCCGGGAAGACACCTCCCCGAGGGGATATTCGCACCGGCGGGCGGTTCCGCCTGTCGAAGAGTGAATACAAAACGAAAAACGAGCGCCTCCGATATGCTGTATATCGGAGGCGTTTGTTGCCAAAGTGACAAAACTTCACAATTCTACCGCAATTTTTCACATTTTTGCTATTTACTTTTCACAGAAAAAGTGGTATACTGAAAGTGCCGAGGGAAAGAGAGAAGTCTTCCTTCCCTCCTTCCGTCGGACAATCCGGGAAAGGACTGCCGATTACGGCGGGGGAAAAACCATGAAAATTTCAGTATCCGGCAAGCAGATGAATGTGCGCGACAGTCTCCGCGATACCATTGAACGGAAACTGCACAAATTCGACAGATTCTTCGGCGACGAAACCGAGGCGCAGGTCACATGCAGAGTGCGCAAAGGGGTCAAGATCGTCGAGATCACGATACATTACGGAAATGTGACCTTCCGCAGTGAGGAGGAGAGCGAAACCTTCGAGACGGCGCTCGACCGCTCGGTCGACAGTCTCGAGCGTCAGATCCGTAAAAACAAGACGCGCCTCGAAAAGACGGTGCGCCGCGACGCCTTCCGCCCGACGGAAAGCGAACCGATCGAAGATCTCGAAGAGGACGGCGAGTTCGTCGTGCGGACGAAGACCTATGACGAAAAGCCGATGACGGTCCCCGAAGCGATCCTGCAAATGAACCTCGTCGGTCACACCTTCTTCGTCTTCCGTGACGCGGACTCCGGCAAGACTGCAGTCGTCTACAAGAGAAAAGACGGAAACTACGGTGTTCTGATGCCGGAATAACGGTGCTTTATCAAAATCACGCAAAAGGGGCTGTCCTGTGACAGCTCCTTTTTTATGCCCCGCCTTTTTCGAGGCGTGGTTCTTTCTGTCTTCCGACGCGTTCTTTTCTCCCGGAATGGGGATATGCGCAACTTTTTGAAACGATTTTACATTGGAATAGGCACGATCGTACATTTCTTTTCTTATTTAGTTTTAGTAAAATAAAGGTGGATCAAAGATTTTTTTCGTGCTTTTCCGATCCGCGAGAAGAAAAGACATGCCGCGCCGTGGGAAACTGTCAGGAAAGGTATAAGTTTCCTGACAGCCGCGAAGATGAAAAAAAGAGCCTGCAAATCCGCTTGCAAGCCCTTTTTCAAGCAAAAAATGAACCCAAAATACCCAAAAAAACGAGAAAAGCCGCTGTCTGTAAAGGTATACTTTTCCTGATACGGAACATAGCGGCAAAGGATCCGCGAGTCCCGTCATTTCTTCGGTACGCGGCGCGAGCGCGGACGATTTTTACCGATCATACACCCTTGCATGGAGATTTCCGTCAAAATAACCGTTCTCGGGGAGGGAGAACAGGCACCGACGGACAATTTCCGATCGCCGTTTTCTCATCTCAAAAGCAAAAAAGAAAAATCAATATAAGGAGAAATTTCATGAAATCCACGAAACGCATCCCACGCATCCTGTCCCTTGTACTGTGTTGCGCCATGCTCTTTCTCGCACTGCCGACGGCGCTCTTTGCTGCGGCGGCGGAAGAGCCGCCCGCGGCACCGTCGGAGCTTGCCTCTCTTGAGAGCTACCTGCACGCTTCGACCTCTGTGACCGACAACAATGTCGGACTCTCGCTGAATGTACATACCTACTACGACAGCGCGAAAAAGTACACCGCAAGCAAAGTCGGAAAGCCCGGCTCCGTGACGATCCTCTATGTCATGAACACGAACACAGAGCGCATCGGTAAAAGTTCCGACGCAGAGATCGTGAAGTCCCTGCTCGACCGCGACTTCTTCGTCCTCGTGCTCGACTACAAGAACGCGGAAGAAGCCACGGGCACCGCGCTCGACTGGAGTATCCAGGACATCCGCGCGCAGCTCCTCGGCGGCAAAAACTATGCCGGGACAAAGTCCTACACCGCCGGCACCTTCTCGGACGGAAAGCTGACCGGTGCCACCGTCTCGACCGGAATCAGCTATATCCTCCCCGCGGGTTATGACATCGCCTACAACATTCCCTACTTCTCCTATGACAAGCACGGCACCGCCGGTCTTCTCGAAGAGATCGTCGCCGTCTGGAACAATGAGTTCAAGTCGGTCTTCCGCGCATCGCTCGTCAAATGGGTGAACGACGACGGGACGCCCCGCCTCGACAGAACCGAAGCGATCACGAAGGCAAGTGCCGCCGATAAATCGGGAATCACCGACTACGGTATCTGGTTCTCCGATGAAAACAAGACGAAGTCGATCACCGAGGCGGAGCTTGCAAAGCTCTCAGCCGAAGAGCAGAAAGCCTATCCCTACACCTACATCGGCAATACGAAGGTCGAGACCGTCACCGATTGCAGAAAGCCCGACGGTTCCTTCATCGACCTCGATCTTTGCATGGATGTAATCTATCCGACCGGCAACACAGAAGAGCTGCCCGTCATGATGTGCATGTCTTCTTCCTACACCCGTGCCTCCAGCTGGTCCTCCGAGACGCGTCCGGAGCTGACCGGTTGTCTCTTCAACGGGTATGTCGGCATTGTCTCCGACTATTCTCTCGTCCCGATGTACCGTGACGATCATTACAGCCACGGCAGCGGTATGCCGAATGTGGTCTCGGGTGACCTTCTGACCTACTCGCTCGGCATGTACTGCGGCGTTGAGTCGGACACCGCCCTGATCCGCACGGTGCGCAAGATGGGTGTCGACGGCATCACCGACGCCGACGGCAACCTTCTGAAAGTCGCGATCAAAGAGAACGGCATCGGCGCCTACGGCAACTCGAAGGCGGGTCTGATTATCCGTCTCGGTGCGAAGCACCCCGAGCTGCAGGAAAATGCGCGCCACTTTGAGGGGCACCTCGGCGAAACGCGCTACGACGCGATGAACGATCCTACCTATTACGGCTATACCGATCCCTTCATCAAAGACGGCAAGACGACCGACGAGCGGATCCGTCTGCCCGAAGTACAGCCCGCCCTCACCTATGCGGACGGCACCGAAATCCCCTCCGGACTGAACCTCGTGTACGCCAACTGCGGCGGCAAGGCGGAGATGATTACCGAAGATCACTGTCCTGTCTTCGGCATGGGAACACAGAAAAATTATCCCGACTGCTCCTATTGGACCTTCTACCGTCAGCTCATGAACCTGTGCCGGAACACGAATGTCCCCTTCCTCGGACTTGTCTGCCCGAACGCGGGGCATGACTTCGGTCACGGTCCCGATAAGGACTACGGTCTTGACACTTACGAGGCATTCCTCCGTTACTGTGACTACTGGCTGAAGGACGGAAACGCCGAGTGCATGATCATTGATGTCGACACGGCGAACGACATCGGCATTGAAGCCGATGTGCCGATCGATCATATTTACGAAATTTCCGAAAATTCTTCGATCAAATTCCAATTCACGGGTCCCGTCGATCTCTCCGAAATCTCGAAGATCCGCATCGCGGACGCCGCGACCGGCGAAGAGCTGACGGGTGAGTGGTCGTCGATCTTCGGCGATCAGCAGTGGAAGTTCCTCCCCTATGACATCAAGGACGGCACCTACTACCGCATTGAAGTGCCCTCGACCATTCTCGCAAAGAACGGCAAGAATCTGAAAGAAACCAAGACCATGCTCTTCCGCACGGCGGCGGGTCTGACCGAGGCGGCGGAGTCCTCCTCCGGTCCCGCGACGCTGACCGACGGGAATGCGCAGTATGTTGTCTTCCGCGATGCCGACCGAACCGCGGCGCACAAGACGATCCTCCGCTTCACTGTTACGAACGACGCGGTCAATACGATCGCGATCCACGCCGTGACCTCCTACAACGAGGCGGATCCCTCCTCTTCCGTGATCGGTGAGCTGCTCGGTGAAGTGCTCGTGACGGGTGCCGGCACCTACGGCTTCGATGTCACGGAATATATGAGATCCTGCGAAGGCAAGGCGGTCTTCCGTCTCACCACCGCGGGCGCGTCCGAAACCGTGCTGAACAGCTACGACATGGAAGATAAAGACAAGGACGCCTCTATCTCCGGCTTCTGGTGCTCGAACACGACAAGAGCCTATTTCTCGGACGAAGCGAAGAACGCGGACGGCTCGGACAACACGAGCTACAAGCTCGACTACTTCGTGCGTTCCTCTTCTTACATCGACTTAAACAACGATCTCGCGAACAACGCGATCGGAAACCTCTCCTACTTTGCCTCCGTCAACTACGGCATCCGTGCCGACGGCACACTGAATGCGGAGAAGGATGTCGGACGCCGCTTCGTCATCTCTTTCCGTATCTATGACGAAACCTCCCGTCTCGTCTCTGTCCGCATGGGCGACGGTATCAACACGGCGCTCCAGGTCGCAGACTTCTATTCCGAAGATCTCTCCTTCTATACCAAGGCGAACGAATGGACGACCGTGACGCTCGTCATGACGATCACGGAAGAAAATGCCGCGCTCTCCGAAACGCTGAGAAAAGCACTGCTCGTCATCACGACGGAAAACAAGAGCATCGCCGTCCTCGATGATTATGTCACCGTCGCGGCAAACGGCATGGCGGTCGCAGGCGCGTCCCGCGGATCGAACTACGCGGGCACGGCGGGACTGAACGACAAGTATACGAACTACAAGAATACCAAAGAAGCGGAAGCCGCGGGCAAGATCACCGTCAACCGCGAAAGATCTGCCGGTCTTTACATCGACGATGTCACCTTTACCGAGGTGAAGACGAATGTCACCCTCGCGGGCGCACCGACGCTGTCGGTTCTGCCACAGGAGACTTCGGATACCCTGCCGGTCGAGGCGAGCTATGTGACCTCGAAGGATCCCGCCTCCTCTCCCTCGGACGGTTCTCTGACTGTCGGCGGCGGAGAGAGCGGCTTTGACACCGTGAGTGTCAAAACCTATGTGAAGCTCTCCCTCGAAAACTACGCAAACACCGCCGCGGGACTTGTCTTCCGTGCAAAGGGGGTCGGCGAGATTCTCGTCTACGGTGTCCTTGACACGAAGGCGGGCGAATCCTGGACGCAGGAGAGCATCAACCCGACGAACGCCCCGGCAAACGATCTTTACGGTGCGGGTGTCAATCTCTCCGCCGTATGGGGCAATGCGCCGCTCGGCACCTTCACCTCCACCGCAAAAGAAAGCCTCTTCTCCCTCGAGATTACCGAATATGCCAAGGCGATGAAAGCGGCGGGTGCCTCCTCGATTACCCTGATTTTCGTCAGCGAAGCGAGCGAGATCAAAGAGATTTCCTCCTACGACTTCGAGACGACAAAACCGAGTATCGGTCGCGCCGGCTTCAATATCAACGGCGGCGAAATCTATCAGTGGGAAAACGGAAAGCTGAACTTTATTCCCTCTCACAGTACCGGAAACGGAAACGGGAACCAGAATGCCAAGCTTCTCGGTGTGTTCGACAAGATCTGGGCGGATAAAGCCAACATCGGAAAGACCTATCGTATCACCTTCAAGGCATCGGCAACCGAAGCCGGCAAGCTCGATCTCAGCATGACCACCAACGGCGACGCCTATGATGCAAACGGAAAGCTCGCCGACTACACCGGCTATAAGTGGAAGCCCTTCCCCGACTTCAATACCTCGGTCAACCTGACGACGACCGAGCAGACCTTCTGTGTGGAATTCACGGCGACGGAATCCATGTTCACCCTTTACAACGCCGACGGTACCACGCTTTCTACCGAAAAGCTCGGGCTTGCGCTCCGCTTCTTCAACGGATTCAAGCAGGATACGAGCAACGCTTACAAAACCGATGTGACCATCACCCTTGACGATCTCCGCGTCGAAGAGGTGCCGGGCAAGGTCAGTATCTCTCTCGTGGATAAAACCCCGGACATCACGATCGGCGAAAATGACTTTACGGCGACGCCTTCCGTCTACCGCACGGGCTATGGCTGTAAGCTCGGTGAGGTCTGGCAATGGAAGGACGGCGAGTTGCAGCTCGTCCCCGCGAACAACGGCACCGCCGGCAACAACGGGCAGAATGTCCAGCTGGAAGCGCTGCTCGATCCCCTTTGGAAAGACGCGTCCTATGTCGGAAAGACCGTGCGGATCACCTTCCGCGCGAAGAGCACGATTGACGGCACGCTCGATCTCGGGCTTGCCGCTCAGGGTGGCGACTATAAGTGGACGAAATTCCCCGATGTCGCGGGCAGTGCGGCGCTGAGCGGCGATTGGCAGAACTTCACCCTTGAATTTACCGTCACCGAAGCCATGC
>CALAFS010000282.1 GCA_937892405.1 uncultured Clostridia bacterium | reverse complement strand
GGGTATCCGCAAGCGTGCTCATATAGTCTTCCACGGCGGGAAGAATTTCTTTTCTCGCCATGTCGACCATGGTCAGCGCTTCGATATTGACCGTCTTGCAATAATTCTCGAGCGTGATCTCATAGCGGGAGCGAATCTCGGGCATGGTGAAGACGCCGAGGCTTGTCAGCATGTCGGTATTCTTCTTTTTGAGGATATACGGCAGGGCGTCGGGCGTGGTGCGGAGGTTCAAAAGTCCGCGCTTTTCGGTCGCTTCCGCAATCCAGGCATCGTCATAACCGTTGCCGTTGAAGATGATGCGCTTATGCTTTTTGACAACTTCGCGGATCAGGGCATGAAGCTCGTCCTCAAAGTCCTTCGCCCCTTCAAGGCGGTCGGCGTACTGACGGAGGGATTCGGCGACGGAGGCGTTCAGCATGATATTCGCGCAGGCAATGCTGTTCGAGGAGCCGAGCATACGGAACTCAAACTTATTGCCGGTGAAGGCAAAGGGCGAGGTACGGTTTCTGTCGGTGGTATCACGGGTAAACTTCGGCAGAACATGAACGCCGAGGCGCATGACGGTCTTCTCCGCTTTGTTATAAGGCGTCTCGTTTTCGATGGCATCTAGAACGGCGGTCAGCTCGTCGCCGAGGAACATGGAGATGACGGCGGGAGGCGCCTCATTCGCACCGAGGCGGTGGTCGTTCCCTGCCGTGGCGACGGAAAGGCGCAGAAGATCCTGATAATCGTCTACCGCCTGAATGACGCCGCAGAGGAAGAGGAGGAACTGCGCGTTCTCGTACGGGGTCTCGCCGGGCGTCAGGAGATTGACGCCCGTGTCGGTTGCCATCGACCAGTTGTTATGCTTACCGCTTCCGTTGACACCGGCGAAAGGCTTCTCGTGCAAAAGGCAGACAAGTCCGTGACGGGCGGCGACCTTCTGCATGATTTCCATCGTGAGCTGGTTATGATCGGTCGCGATATTGGTGGTACTGTAAATCGGGGCAAGCTCATGCTGTGCGGGAGCAACCTCGTTATGCTCGGTCTTCGCGAGGATGCCGAGCTGCCAGAGCTCGCGGTTCAGATCTTCCATATATGCCGCGACACGGGGCTTGATGACGCCGAAATAGTGATCGTCGAGTTCCTGCCCTTTCGGCGGCTTTGCACCGAAGAGGGTGCGTCCGCAGAAAACGAGATCGGGGCGCTTGTCGTACATCTCGCGGTCGACAAGGAAGTATTCCTGCTCGGGACCGACGGAGGTGCGGACACACTTGACCTCAGTATTGCCGAAGAGACGGAGGATACGGAGCGCCTGTTTATTGAGTGCCTGCATGGAACGGAGGAGCGGCGTTTTTTTATCGAGGGCTTCCCCGCCGTAGGAACAGAACGCGGTCGGAATACAAAGCGTCTTTCCTTTGATGAAAGCATACGAGGTGGGATCCCAGGCGGTATAGCCGCGCGCTTCAAAGGTGGCGCGCAGACCGCCGGAGGGGAACGAGGAGGCGTCGGGCTCGCCCTTAATCAGCTCTTTGCCCGAGAATTCCATCAGAACGCCGCCGTCGGGCGCGGGAGAGATAAAGCTGTCATGCTTCTCCGCCGTAACACCGGTTAGAGGCTGGAACCAATGGGTAAAATGCGTGGCGCCGTGCTCGATCGCCCAGTCCTTCATCGCGTCGGCGACCGCGTTCGCGACTTCGCTGTCGAGACGCGCGCCCTCGTCGATGGTTTTTTTCAGCGATTTGTAAACTGCGGCGGGCAGTTTTGCCTTCATGACACGATCGTCAAATACAAGACTTCCGAAATAATCCGATACCGTTTCCATACTTCCTCCAAAAAGCGAAAAGAGCGAGAGCACGCCCGTCGGTCGGGACGCCATTGCCTCGCTCGTTTTCGTATTCAAAAATAAAAATCATAAGAAAAAGGGGTGACTTCGAGAAGACTCTCAAAGACACCCTTGCCCTTATGTTGGTATTATAACCGCTTTTTCTTCCGTTGTCAAGTCCTTTTTGCAAAAAAACGAAAATTTCCGAAAAAAATCCGTCCCGCCCCTTGACAAAGCCGAAAAGAACCGTTATAATAATCTCAAAGCGTTGAGAAGAAAAAGTAGCTTCGGCGAAAGAGCCTCAGAGAGCGGACGGGTGGTGTGAGTCCGTGCCTTTTTCCGTATGTGAATACCTCTTCGAGCGCGCACCGAAGTTCCCTTTTCCGAATGTGTAGGCTGCGCCGGGGTCGCCCGTTACAGCGAATGGCTTTTATCGAAGCCTATGAGGTCTCCGCACGGAGACGAAGCAAGGTGGTACCGCGTTTTTTCGCCCTTGGGATTTTTCCCGAGGGCTTTATTTTTTTGATTATATTGCCATACGGCGAGAGGAGATAA
Source organism: uncultured Clostridia bacterium (assembly GCA_937892405.1). Taxonomy (GTDB): domain Bacteria; phylum Bacillota; class Clostridia; order Oscillospirales; family CAG-272; genus UBA1740. Next base: position 6,011 of record CALAFS010000282.1, on the reverse strand, counting down.
CTTATGAAAATTTACGAAGAGCTTGTCGCGCGCGGGCTGATCGCCCAGGTGACGGACGAAGCGGAAATCCGCGAGCTGATTAACGAAGGAAAAGCGACCTTCTATATCGGATTCGACCCGACAGCGGACAGCCTGCATGTCGGTCACTTCATGGCGCTCTGCCTGATGAAGCGCCTTCAAATGGCGGGCAACCGTCCGATCGTGCTGATCGGCGGGGGTACCGGCTATATCGGTGACCCGTCGGGACGCAGTGACATGCGCTCCATGATGACTCCAGAGACGATCCGTCACAACTGCGAGTGCTTCAAAAAGCAGATGGAACGCTTCATCGAATTCGGTGAAGGAAAAGCACAGATGGTCAACAATGCCGACTGGCTCCTGAAGCTCAACTACATCGAGCTTTTGCGCGATGTGGGCGCCTGCTTCTCGGTCAACCGCATGCTCGGCGCGGAATGCTACAAGCAGAGAATGGAAAAGGGACTTTCCTTCCTTGAATTCAACTATATGATTATGCAGTCCTACGACTTCTACCACCTGTTCAAGGAATACGGCTGTAACATGCAGTTCGGCGGCGACGACCAGTGGTCGAACATGCTCTACGGCACGGAGCTGATCCGCAAGAAGCTCGGCAAGGACGCGTATGCGATGACGATCAACCTCCTGCTCAATTCCGAGGGCAAGAAGATGGGCAAGACGCAGAGCGGCGCCGTATGGCTCGACCCTGCGAAGACCTCGCCCTATGACTTCTTCCAGTACTGGCGGAATGTGGACGACAAGGATGTCCTCAAGTGCATCCGTATGCTGACCTTCCTGCCTCTCGAGGAGATCGACAAGATGGACAAATGGGAAGGTGCGAAGCTCAACGAAGCAAAAGAGATCCTCGCCTATGAGCTGACAAAGCTCATCCACGGTGAAGAAGAAGCGGAAAAGGCAAAAGCCGCGTCCCGTGCACTCTTTGTCGGCGGAAGCAGTGAGCTGACGCCTTCGGTCGAGGTCGCATCGGAGACACTGATCGACGGAAAGATTGATGTCAATTCCCTTCTTGTGCTCGGCAAGATGGTTCCCTCCCGTTCCGAAGGCAGACGCGCCATCGAACAGGGCGGCGTCACCGTCGACGGAGAGAAAGTGACCGACATCAAGGCGACCGTTTCGGAAGAGGCGCTGAAGAGCGGCGTGTTGATTAAGCGCGGAAAGAAGAGCTTTGTCAAGTTCCTTCTGAAATAAAAAATCCCATATAAAAAAGGTCGTGCCGATCGGCGCGACCTTTTTTATATGAATTTACTGCCTTATTTTTTCAGGTTATTTTTAATGCTCTCGGCAACGGCTCCGGCAAGGCGGCGGACACCGCCCTCCATATAATGAATTCCGTCTTGCGACCTGTCAGCGGCGGGAATATCAAGGCTGACGCGGAAGAGATCGTCGATCGGAAGGGAGAGCTCCGAGGCAACGGTATACACCGCATCGTTCCGTTCTCTGATACGGGGCATCCATGCGGCGGAAAGCGCGCAGTTCCCAGATTCGTATGCGACGGTTGTCGTTGCTAGAACCAATCCTGCGCCCGTCGTGCGCAGATCGCAGAGAAGCTCACGCAAGCGCTCCTCGTAGACCTCCCGTGTCATATAAATCCCGTGAAGTCCGTGGTTAAAGTGAATCAGGTCATAGCGGCTGTCACGCGAAAAACCGCGGATCAGCTGATAATAAAAGGAGGTATCAATCGCGTAGGAGGTTGCGATATAATCCACATAGCAGATGCCGGAAAGAAGCGTGCGGACGCTCTCCTGATAGCTGCGGGTGATCGAATCTCCGATCAGGAGTACGCGGGGCAGATCCTCTTTTTCCGTATGATCGCACCAGCTTCCGATCCATTCAAAACATTCTTTCATTGTTCCGTTCCCCTGTCATATCTCCGAAAAAAGTTCATTCTGCGGTATGATACGCTTTCATATCCGCGAGGAGGAAATCGCCGTCGCTCTCCGTGACTTCGAGAATCAGCTTTGACGCGCGGACGGTCGGGAGCTGGCAGATGGTTTTATGTCCGATGGTGGCACCCTTATAAAGTAAGAGCTTCTTGTTTTTATAGCGTCCCGGGCAAAAATAGAGGTTAAACGCGCGAGCCGCCTGCCCTTCGGAGAGATCCTCGGAGATGACGACACGGTTTACGAGAGGCGGCTCGGATGAGGTGATCGAAAAGGTACCGTCCTCCTCTTTTTTCGGAGCGGTAAAAGAGGTGGGATTTTCGTAGGTGCGGCGGATCTTCTCGCCGAGGGCGAGGAGACGCGCCTTATCCGCATCGGGGAGAAGCCCTCTGTTATCCGGTCCGATATTCAAAAGAAAGTTCGAGCCGTTGCCGACCGACATCTCATACATGCCGAAAAGCTCTTCCACGGTTTTTACGGAATCTTCGTTATTGTCATAGAACCATGTGTTGCGGACTCTGCAATCGCACTCGGCAGGTAAAAGAGTTTCTTCCGAGAAGCCGTCTTCCCTGTCTGTCCGCTCGGAGAACGGAACGGAGCTGACGGCGAGCGGGTTCTCCTTCGACGCGTAGCCGTCCTCATTTCCGATCCAACGGACGGAAGGATCCCATTCCGCACCGCAGAAAGTCAGAATCTCCGGCTGAAGGCGACGGATCTCGCGAACGATTCTTTCCTTGTCATACTCATGGTTTTCCGAGCCGCAACCGTCAAACCAAAGGTAGTCGATCTTCCCGTAATTTGTGAGAAGCTCGCTGACCTGTGAGATGAAATAATCGTCGTACTCTTTGGTATTCTCGAATTTTACGGCGCTCTCTCCCCATTGTGCGGGAGAGTAATAAAGCCCTACCTTTAAGCCGGATTTTCGGCAAGCCGCAACGAACTCGGCGACGACATCTCCCTTTCCGTCCTTCCACGGCGTATTTTTGACGCCGTATTCGGTATACGCCGAGCGGAAAAGGGCGAAGCCGTCATGGTGCTTTGCCGTCAGAATGGCATACTTTGCGCCTGCACGCTTTGCGGCTTCCGTCCAGTCGGAGCAATCGAGAGCGGACGGACAAAAGCCGGACAGCGGCATTTCTCTGCCGTCCCAGTCGACATGCCCGGGATAAAAGCTCCGGATACCGAAATGAAAGAAAACGCCGAATTCCCAGTTCAGAAATTCTGTCTGTTTTTCAGTCAGGGTCAAACGCTTTTTCATAAAATTCTCCCTTCCGCAATCAACGGGTGTTTACAGGAAAATTATATCCGAATCTTTGCCGGTTGTCAAGCGGTGGCAAAACGCTTTGCGGATTCCTCCATTATTTTCTTGCAAAGTCCATGCGGACGATCCGCATCTTCATCATGCCGTCGCCGACCTTCGCCAAAAAGCGGAAAAAGTAGCTGACGGACGGGTCCTTCAGATCGTGGTAGCCGAGCATATAGCCGCGACTCGTGACCGTCAGACGATCGCTCCATGCCGAAAGCTCAGAGACGGCGTCTTCGGTTGAAAAATAAGCGCCGACATCGCGGATCTTCGCGGTTTTGATCCATGTTTTCAGCATCAGTTTTACCGCGCGGCGTCCGGCAGCGTCGAAGACGAGCTTTCCGTTCGGAAACGCCTTTGCCATACGGGTAACAAGCGTTTTTACCTGTTCCTTCAGAAAATAGTAGAAAACGCCGGCGGCAAAAAAGACGGCGCCGCCCGACGCGTCGATCTTCTCAAACCATGCGGTATCGTTCAGGTCGCAACCGATGTTTTCTTCCCGTTCTCCTGCAGGAAGAAGCTCGCTTCGCAGGGCGATGACATCGGGAAAATCGAGATTGTATATTTTACAGGTGCCGTTGTCGCAACGGCGCCCGGTGTCGTCAAGTCCGCAACCGAGATTGACGACGGCGGCGTTCGGGTGATCCGCGAGATACGAGCGCACCTCGAAGGCGAGATCGTTCTGCCGCATGGCTGCCTCGAGAAAGCCGAAGCGCTGCATCGTGCTCTTCGACTTTGCTTCCAGCAAAGAAAAATCATAGTCCACAAGCGACATCAGATGCCCGGCGGTTTCATCCTGATAGAGCGCGGGATAAAGTTCGGTGCACATCTTCCGCCCGTAAAGAGGAATCACCAGTGTCTCCTGCACGGTATTTTTTTCAATATGGTATTTCATCAGGTCTTCTCACTTTCCGAAAATTTTGTGTTCAGGGGAGAAAAATTGTCATAATCCCCGCGAGTGCCAGAGCATAAATTGCCATGCCGACCGTACCGAAGATCCACTTTTTGATTTTATCGTTTCGTCCGATATAGGGCATAAACTCTTCCGTACCGGGAATGATCCATGTCTTCGTATGTCCGACCCACCATCCGTCAACAAGAAGGCGATCCACCAGATTGCAGACAAAAAGAATGGAAAACATCTGTAAAAAGCCGGGCAGAAATCCTCTTGTGCCATTGATCAGGTACACGCAAAGGAGCACATAGGCGATATAAGTAGCGATGCCGCCGAGCTTGAAGATGAGCGCACGGCGCTTTATGGTCTCGTGGGTGGTAAGTCCGAGTTCAATCGCGCGATCCTGCACTTCCTTATGATAAAGGAATACCATGCCGACGGCACCGTGTCGGATCCCGATCAGACAATACAAAACAAGAAGCGCTCCGAGCACAAGACCTTCCGCGAGTAAAATAAAAATCATACATTCCTCCGATATCCCGCCTCATCGCGGTATTCTTTATGTTCTTTCAGATATTCGTCACGGTCGCCCAAGATCGTATAGTCACATCTCTCCCCGTTCGCACAGGTGGTCGTGCGTACAAGACGGGCGTGGATACATTCCATTCCCTCAAAATCGGGATTGCAGAGCGCGGGCATGACCTCAAGAAGGTTATGTTCTTTTGCAAAGCGCGCGACCGGGCACTCGGTAAATTCATAATAAATCGGCGCATTTTTATCATACGGGGCAAGATTCATTTTGAAATCCCCCCATTTGTCGCACTGCCGCTTCGCATTCTTGAAAGCCATGTACATGAGTCTCTTGAAAAACGGTTTGTTGCAGTCGACAAATTTCAGCTTCCGAAAGGCGGGGAGAAACAGATTGCCTTCCATCTCTTCAATCTCCAGAAGATCCGTCACCTCGCGGCAGATCACATAATATGACATCAGAGCGATGCAATCGTAATTCCCGCCCCTGCCGTTATGAAAATTTTTCTTCCCGCCGAGATCGGTACGGTAATTCTTGAGAAAATCCGCATACTTCAATTGTACGCGTTCCCACACCGCCTCCCGTTCTTCCGTCGGATAATGGAGCGCAATCTTCCTCCGGATTTCTTTTTTACAGGCTTTTGTGTAAAGGACATGATACCTTCGGTCGATATGCAATTCTTTGTCTTTCATTTTTCACCTCTTTTAGTTAGCGAAAGCTAACGCGTCGGTATTTGAAAAGCCGCCGAAGGCAGCTTTTCGTGATGTTAATTCGATTATAGCATATTCGAGGCGTTTTTGCAACGGGTATTTCGTATTTTTTCAAAAAGCGCGGCGGGGCCTCCGTACGATGGAAAATATACCGAAGGATTCTCCCGATGGCGTGCGGTGAGCATGGGCGTGGCGGGTCGTCGAGGGCGCCGACCCTGACGGAAGGAATTATAGCGTTGGAGTCTCTTTTGGAGGTGCGATGGAAAAATGACGAGGCGGGCGACCGATGGTCGCCCCTACGGGCAGAATGACAGCAAAACAGTCTCCTGATAACGAAAATCGGTGTCTTTGCGCAACGGGTCGTCGGGGGCGCCGCCCCCTACGGAAGGAGCCACGGCGTGGTTCGGGTCCCCGGGTGCGCAAAAAAAGCGGGTCTGTTGACCCTCCCCTATTGGTGCGCCCGAACTGAGGTGAGCGCGGAAAAAGCGTCCGGTGGACGGTTTTTCAAGCGAAGTCGTAGGGAGCAAGGAGTCAGCAGAGCCGAGTGTATCGAGGCGATAGCCGACGACTATGCGAGCCACGACACTCGAACCAGCCGCGAAGCGGCGTGGTTCGGGTCCCCGGGTGCGCAAAAAAAGCGGGTCTGTTGACCCTCCCC
>CALAFS010000281.1 GCA_937892405.1 uncultured Clostridia bacterium | reverse complement strand
GGGGTCGGCGCCCTCGACGACCCGTTACGCTTTGCTGATTGCACGCGTTTCTGCGAGGCATTCTCGCCCGCTTCCGCATATGTTTTTTCTATCACACCAAGGTGGGATCATGCGGCAAATTTACACACAAAAAACCTCCCTCAAAGCGCTTCGGCAAGCCGAAGCGCTTTGAGGGAGGTGTCATTTTTATAAAAAATGGAGGAGGGAGCCTGTCAGGCAAAACCACATTATAGAGAGACGCCAAAGCGGGCGACCGATGGTCGCCCCTACGGGCAAAACGATAACGCAACAATCTCCCGATAACGCAAATTGAGCCTTTGCGTAGCGGGTCGTCGGGGGCGCCGCCCCCTACAAGGCAGCAAAGCGCGAGAGTCTCTATTTGACGCGGGCAAGCGGAAATCAAAAAGCATTTTATTCTATCGTGAGTTATTATATGTAATAAAAAAACCGCCTGTTTTGGGGAATTTCCAAAAAACAGGCGATTTTTGTATTCTTTTGTTTGCAAAACGCGGGATTCGTCAAACTTTTACCGTCATACCGTCGTAGGACATCAGGAAACCATGCTCTTCTGCCATGGGGAAAAATTCGTCATAGAGAACGCCTTTTCCGTTGTGAGAAAAGTGGTTCGCGACAAAGGTGGTCGTCCGGTCTGCGACACCGAGGGCAAGGAGCCTGTCCCGCACGCGAAGATTCGCCGCGAAGTTCATATGCCCCGAAGTGCGGGCGCTCTCCCGCTGTCCGTAGGTACAATCGAGAGAGACAAGATCGAGGTGCACGGGGTGCGTCTCAAAATACTGCCACACGCCGTCGGCAAAGAAGCCGGTATCATGCGCATAGAGAAGGTGCTTTCCCTCCGCGTTCCCGATGAGATAAATCACGGGAGAGGCATCGGGGTCATGCACGGCGGGAAGGGGTGTAACGGAGAATTCCCCGACCCCGGTCGTCTCGTAAAGAGGAAGCACGCGGGTCGCAAAGCCGCACATTCTCTCCCGGAAGGCTGAAATTTTCTCCCCGGTATATGCCATCGCGCCCTCGGATCCCCACAGGGTAAAGGTGCGGTCGCCGACGACGGAAAAGCCGGGTGCGCGGTTTTTCAGATCGGCGGGATAGAGGTGGTCGGCGTGCGTGTGCGTCAGGAGGCAGTCGGAGATCTCCGAAAGGTCAATTCCCTCCCGCAGGGTATGCGAAAGGGTGTCGCACGGGAAGTCAAGAAGCAGTTTCCCGTCGAGCAACGCCTGCGAGCGGGTGCGCAGGTCGCGTCCTCCCCGCCGTCTCGCCGCAAGGCAGGTCGCGCAGGTGCAAGAGCGCCGGCATACCTTCCGCCGCCGCGGTGCCGAGATACAAAAGTTTCATAAACTCTCCTTCCTGCCGACGGAAACTCCGTGACTTGTTTCTTCGAGTATACCACATCGCAGGGAAAAATGCAAGAATCCGACGAAAAATCGTTGCCCCGGTGCCGTGGCACCGGGGCGGGTCCGTATTCAGCGGGTCGTGATCGCGTCCTGCGCGGCGCGACGCGCGGCTTTCAGCGCGCCGAGATCGTGCGGGTAGTCGGTGAAGTTCTCACGGAAGCCGAGGTCGGTGAGAATCTTCGCCGCGGCTTCTCTGCCGATCTTCTCTTCGGCGACGCACATGAGGTTGTAATCCTGGATCGCGTCATAGAAGATCTCATGACGGATCGAGTCGAGGGCGTGGCCGTCCTGCGAAGGATAGACCACGAAGGGGTCGCCCGACGGGAAAGCGCCGTCGGCGTCGTTGACAAGGTAGGGGTCAATCGGGCGCTCCGAGAGCACCGAATTGTAGAAGTTATAGCCCCACTGAAGGAAGCCCTTGATCTTGCAGAGCCAGAGCTGGAAGCCGAGGGCGCGGGTGCGCTCGCCGGGCATCGCCATCAGGCGGTTCGAGAGGTAATGATGTCCTTCTCCGCAACAATAGTATGCCCAGAGTCCCTCGACATGATTTTCGAGGAAGGGATTGATATAGTCGGTGGCGACGACGGGGCATTTCACCAGTCCGCGCTCATAAAATTCGTAATGGCTGAGCGCGTCCATGCCCTTGGCATCGGGCATCAGGGAGAAGACAAGATCGCGGATCGCGGTATAGTTTTCAAGGTGCTTGTCGTTCGGCTCATCGGAGAGATGGAAATAGCAATTCTCATACAGTCCCTCCTCGATCAGGCGGGCACGGAGTGCGGGAAGGAAGACACGGAGGAATTTCTCGTATTCCCCACCGACTGCGGGTGTATCCCAGCCGAAAATGCGTTTCTCCCCCTCTTTCGTGGTCGCCATGACCTTCGGAGCGGCTGTCGCGCCCCACTGCGTGAAGAGGTGGGACATCTCGAAATAACGGGTGCCGAGCTTCTTCACATGCTTCATGAAGTCGATAAGGCGATCGAGATTCACCTCATAGGAGTCCTCCGTCTTCGCGACATCGACCAGCTGAACCGTCAGGCGCTCGCCGCCGACCTTCGTATCAAGGGGCGGGGTGAACATCGGGATCAGGAGCATATTCATACCGTGACGGACAGCAACCTTGACGAAGTCGTCCATGATCTTATTGTACGCGCGGCTGAAGACGGGCAGATGATAATACTGCGCGATGCCGTCATAGTGGAACCAGCTCGTATAGATGAGGCGGCTCTCGCCGAGGGTAAAGTCCTTTACCGTCAGAGTATAGATCGTATCCGCGAGGATCTCCCCTTCGGGCGTGGTCAGGCGGATGTGAATCGGGTAGGTGCCCGCCTTCAGTTTTCCGTGCACGACAAAGCGGAGGGAATTCCATCCGATGCGGCTCCGCGGCTGGAAAGAGCCGTCCAGCGGAATCAGCACATCGGGGCAAAGGAAGGGCTTATCCGAGATGTACCACTCGTCGAAATTCGCATACTTCGGAAAGGTGCAGGGGACGGGATCGGTCTTATAGCAGGTGATGAACGCGTCGATCGCGCTCTCGGTCTTTACCGTATAGGGAATGGCATTTGAATAAAAAGCAAGCTGAAAGGAAAATGTCTCGTCCTTCGCCATGCTGTTCGCCCGCTCTTCATGTGCGGGGTAGCGATCGGGAAGAACCTTCTCTTCTGCGGGAACAAGCAAAAATTCCATAGGACTCTCCATTCTGCCGTCTTGACGGCACAAAGTGTTCTGTGTTCATGTCCGGTCGGCGCCGGTGTTACCCCCATTATAACAACCCGCGCGAAAAAAGGCAAGGGGGTTTGATGAGATTCACGAAAAAGTACCAAAAATCGGACGATTTTACCAAAAGTTATGCCCGCCAGCGCGCGCCGTGCACAAAAAACTGGAACCGCCGGGGAAAAACGCTCCGCCGAAAAAAATAAGAGCGTGCAGAGAAGAAAATTCACGAAATCCTCATGCCCTACACAAAAAGAAGACTTGATTTTCTCCCCGTCCTATGCTATGATAAATTGAATGGCAACCGCCGTTGCTATGTGCTTTGTCTTCGGCAAAGCACCGTTTCCGCCAAAACAGGTTGCAAAAAACCCTTGCGAGCAAACTTTTTTGCTTGTATTATAGAAGAAACCGCACCCGATACGGGGCAAAAGGAACGAAAAAAATGGAAGAAAACAAAGAAAAGTACGGTGATGCGAAAATTCAAGGAAAATCACCGTTTTTCAAATGGTTCGACAATTTCTGGTACCATTATAAGTGGCACACGCTGGTCGCGCTGTTCGCGATCCTCGTGGTCGTGATCTGCACGCTCCAGACCTGCTCACGCGAGAGCTACGACATTCACATTCTCTATGCCGGAAACCGGGAGGTAAAGCGCACCTCGGCGAGCGGCGGGGTGGTCGAATACGAGACTTTCCTCGACGATCTCACCCGTATCGGCGAAGATTTCGACGGCAACGGCAAAGTGAGCGTCAGTCTGAAAACGCTCTTTTCCCTGACCGCCGACGAGATCAAAGAGGTCGAGGGAACGCAGGGGCTGGAAGTCAACTACACCCTCTTACAGCAGGACGCCGCGACGCTCTCCCAGCTGATGACCTACGGTGACTATTATCTCTGCTTCCTCTCGGAGAGCGTCTATCGCGACTACCGCAAGCGGGACGGCATTTCCCTCTTCGTTCCCCTCGCCTCCTACGCCGAAGGCACGGAGGGCGTGCGCCTGAGTGAAGACGGGGACGCGATCTACCTCTCCTCCGTCGACTTCGGCTCCCTGCCTCTGCTCGCAGACTTCCCCGAAGATACCGTGATCTGCCTCCGTGCACTGACAGAGGTCACGGAGAAGACCGACCGCACCTCACGCGAAAAGTACGAAAACAGCGAAAAGGTGCTCGAAAACCTCCTCGCTTACCGCAAAAAATAAGAGTGGCGCGAAGCCAAGATTTTCATACACTGAAAACAGAGGTCGTCTCAACTTTCCAAACCTTTTACGGAGTATGTTATGAAAATCATCGTCATTCGTTCCCCGAAATTTCTCTCGCCGATCCTCGCGAGGATCTTCGGCGCGAAGAAGAAATAACAGCATAAAAAGCGCTCCGTCCTCCCCTTTCGGGAGAGCGGAGCGCTTTTCTTTTTTGTCCGTCATGGCAGTTCCATGACGGTAAAAATCTTTATTTTCTACCGAGATTTCTAACTTTTCGGTAGTTATCTGTCGTTTTTCTCCCCGTATTCTTCTCTTTCGGAGAGCTTCGGATACCCGGCGGAAAGGGTAATCAGAAGGACGCTGATGTCGGCGGGATTCACACCGCTGATTCTCGACGCCTGCCCAATGTTCAGGGGGCGGATCTTCGCGAGCTTTTCCGCCGATTCGAGGCGAAGACCGCGGATTCTCTCATAGTCGATGTCGGCGGGGAGGCGTTTTTCCTCCAGTTGCTTTTGCCGTTTTGCCTCTTCGGTCTCGCGGCGGATATAACCCTCGTATTTTACCGAGATCTGCGCGGTTGTGCGGACGGCGCGGGAGAGTGCGGGGCGTTCTTTATCCACCGGTGTGAGCGTCTCATAGGTCACCTCGGGGCGGCGCAGAAGCGCGGCGAGAGTAATCCCCGTCGTGATCGGCGTCGAATGTGCGGCGGCGAGCGCGGCGTTCACCTCTTCGCTCGGGGGGAGGACGGTATGCTCGAGACGGGCGATCTCCTCTTCGATCTGCCGCTTTTTTTCAAGGAAGCGGGCATAGCGCTCCTCCCCGATCAGTCCGACGCGGTGTCCGATCGGCGTCAGGCGCAGATCGGCGTTATCCTGTCTGAGAAGAAGGCGGTACTCGCTCCGCGAGGTCATGATACGGTAGGGCTCGTTTGTCCCTTTGGTGACGAGGTCGTCGATCAGCGTGCCGATGTAAGAGCTGTCGCGCGTCAGGATCATCGGTTCTTCCCCTTTCAGGGAGAGTGCGGCGTTGATCCCCGCGACCAGTCCCTGCGCCGCCGCCTCTTCATAACCGGAGGTGCCGTTGAACTGCCCGGCACCGTAAAGTCCCGCGACGCACTTGAACTCGAGCGTCGGAAGCATGGCGGTCGGCTCGGCGCAGTCGTACTCGATGGCGTAGGCATAGCGCATGATCTCGGCATGCTCAAAGCCGTCGAGAGACGCGAGCATTTCCTTCTGCACATCGACGGGCATTGAAGTGGAAAAGCCCTGAATGTACATCTCGTCCGTCTCTCTGCCGCACGGCTCGATAAAGAGCTGGTGGCGATCCTTATCCGCGAAGCGGACGAGCTTCGTCTCGATGGAGGGACAATAGCGGGGACCTGTGCCCACGATATTGCCCGAATACATGGCACTGCGTCCGAGATTCTCGCGGATGACGCGGTGCGTCTTCTCGTTGGTATAGACGACATGACAGGGCACGGCAGGCGTGCCGTCCAGATAATTCTCGGGTGTGAGGGCGGAATAGGGCACCGGCTCCTCCTCTCCGTTTTGCACTTCGAGACGGGAGAAGTCGATCGAGCGGCGGTTCACCCGTGCGGGCGTCCCCGTCTTGAAGCGAAGGAGAGGCACGCCGAGGCGCGCGAGCGCCGCCGACAGCCCATGGGAGGGCATCAGTCCGTCGGGTCCCGCAGGGAAGGTCTTTTCCCCGACGAAAATACAGCTCTCAAGATAGGTGCCCGTCGCGACGATCACCCGTTCGCAGAAGAAGACTTCCCCGAGGTCGGTCGTGACCGAGGTGACATGCACCCGTCCGTCCTCCCGCACCTCGGTGCCGATGTCGACAATCTGCGCCTGAAGAAGGCGCAGGTGTTCCTGCTCTTCGAGCGTGTGCTTCATGATCGCGCGATAGCGTGCACGATCCGCCTGCACCCGCTTTGCATGGACGGCGGCGCCTTTACCGAGGTTCAGCGTGCGGGACTGGAGCGTGACACGGTCGGCGGCAACTCCCATCTCGCCGCCGAGCGCGTCGATCTCGAAGACAAGGTGCCCCTTGCCGCTTCCGCCTATCGAGGGATTGCACGGCATATTCGCGACCGCGTCGAGATTGATGGTGAATAAAATCGTATCCAGTCCGAGCCGCGCCGCGGCGAGTGCCGCCTCGATGCCCGCGTGCCCGGCGCCGATGACGGCGACCTGTGTCCGGTTTTCAGAGTTCATGTTTTCGTTTCCTCAAGTCAAGAAAATGCAATTGTATATTCCGCCGTCATTTCCATTGCTTTCGCATAGCGACAGCAATTATGACAATTTTTCTTTACAAAACAATATATAGACAGAAAGATCAGAAAGAAATCCGCTCGCAGGCGGTCGTCTTTCCCGTGTGTTCGTCCACGGTAAAGATCACGCCGTCCGCCACGGGCACGCCCGCGGCGGGCAGGAACTTCTCGGGCAGGTGCGTGCGCATACGGCGCACGACGGTCGCGGGATCCATGCCGAGCACGCCGCCCGACTCTCCGCACATGCCGAGGTCACTCACATAGCCCGTGCCGTGCGGCAGAATCTTCAGATCCGCGGTCGGCACATGCGTGTGCGTGCCGAAGACGACGGACAGGCGCCCGTCGTAGGCAAAGGCGAGCGCGAGCTTCTCTCCCGTCGCCTCTGCGTGCAGATCCAGCACGGAGACATCGTAGCGCCCTGCCTCCCGCTCAAGAAGGCGGTCGATCGCACCGTAGGGCGAGTCGAGCGTCGGATCCATGTGTACATTGCCCATCGCGTTGATGACAAGGACGCGGCAGAGCGGCGTATCAAAGATCGAGTAGCCGTGCCCCGCCGCCTCCGCGCCGAAGTTCAGCGGGCGAAGAAGCGCCTCGTTGTCGTCGAGCGCCGTATAGATCGCGCGATTGCGCAGCGTGTGGTTCCCGCCCGTCAGGACATCGGCACCCGAGCGGAGCAACAGCTCCGCCTGCTCGGGCGACGCGCCCGTAATCAGCGACGCGTTCTCCGCGTTGACAATGCAAAAGTCAATGCCGTACTTCCGCCGCACCTCCCATAGGTGCGCCGCGAGATGTTCCACCCCTGCGGGGCTTGTCACATCGCCGATGGCGAGAATCTTCATGCCGTTTCCTCTTTCCTGCGATTTGTTTTCCCAGCACCGCGGCACTCTGCCGCCTGCCTTTGGTTTTTGATTTGAAAAAGGATATAAGGCAAAGCTTGCTCTTATATCCTCTTTTCTTTTTTGTTGCGGGGACTTTTCTTCACCCTTGTGCCAAAGCAGAAATGGCAAAACGCTTTTTGCAACTTGTCGGCTTCTCTGAAATGAAGGAAACATCACTTTTTCATTTCCCCGGTTTTAGCCGTTTTTGGCGAGCAGATGTCGATGCAGATTCGTCGACCGGTTTCGCCAGCCGTATACATATACGGCAAGAAATACGGTCGGCGAAGATGCGCGGCAGACGCCGTCAAAAACCGTCAAAAACTATTTGGCGTAATCCACATATCGTGACTCTCTGATCACGCTGACCTTGATCTGTCCGGGATAATTGAGCTCGCCCTCGATCTTCTTTGCGATGTCGTGTGCGAGGATCTTCATGCTGTCATCGTCGATGACATCGGGCTTGACCATGATGCGGACTTCGCGTCCTGCCTGAATGGCGAAGGTCTTCTCCACGCCCTTGAAGTCGCCGGCGACCTCTTCGAGTTTCTGAAGTCTCTTAATGTAATTTTCCACATCTTCTCTGCGCGCGCCGGGTCTTGCCGCGCTGATGGCGTCTGCCGCCTGAATGATGAAGTCAAGCACGGAGGTCGGCTCCACATCGTTGTGGTGTGCCTCGATCGCGTGAATGATCTCCTTGTTCTCGTGGTATTTGGTCGCGATCTCGACGCCGAGCTGTACATGCGACCCCTCGACCTCGGCGGTCACCGACTTTCCGATATCGTGAAGAAGTCCCGCACGGCGAGCCATCGTCACATCGGCGCCCATCTCGTCGGCGATCACGCCGGCAAGCATCGAAACCTCGATCGAATGGCGCAGGGCGTTCTGACCGTAGGAAGTACGGTACTTCATCTTGCCGAGCAGACGGATCAGCTCGGGGTGCAGACCGTGCACGCCGGTCTCGAAGACCGCCTTTTCGCCCGCCTGCTTCATGGACGACTCGACTTCCTTCTTCGCCTTCTCGATCATTTCCTCGATACGGGCGGGGTGAATTCTGCCGTCGGCAATCAGTTTTTCAAGAGCGATGCGCGCCACCTCGCGGCGCACGGGATCAAAGCCGGAGACCGTGATGATATCCGGTGTGTCGTCGATAATCAGCTCGACGCCAGTCAGGTTCTCGATCGCGCGGATATTGCGTCCCTCGCGTCCGATGATGCGTCCCTTCATGTCGTCGCTCGGAAGCTGTACCGAAGAGATAGCGACCTCGCTGACATGGTCGGCGGCGCATCTCTGAATGGCGAGCGACAGGATGTCCTTCGCCTTCACATCGGCATCTTCCTTGAACTGCTCCTCGTACTCCGCGAGCTTCATCGCGGTGACATGGCGCATTTCGCTGTCGAGCTTGGCAACAAGCTCTGCCTTTGCCTCCTCGGCGGTAAGTCCCGCGACACGCTCAAGAGCGGCGATCTGTTGGTTCAGCATTTCGTTCGCCTTCGCTTTCAGCTCGTCCGCCTCGCGGTGCTTCTCCTGCAGGGCAGCCTCTTTCTTTTCGATGCCGTCAAGTTTTGCGTCCAGAGTCTCTTCCTTCTGCGTCACGCGACGCTCGAGACGGGAGACCTCTTTCCGGCGCTCTTTGACATCGAAGTCCGCTTCTTTTTTCATCTGAATGATCTCTTCCTTGGCGGAAAGGATCGATTCCTTCTTGACGCTTTCCGCGTCACGGATCGCATTCTGCAAAATTTCTTTCGCCTGCGCCTCCGCGTTGCCGCGGCGCTTTTCCACTATGATTTTACGCACGATCACGCCCGCCGCACATCCGACGACAAGACCGATCGCGATACCGACAATCATAGAAACGATATCCATAGACACCTCCTTCCGATTACAAAGTAACCGATTTCAAAATTAAGATAATATCATATAAAACGCGCTTTTTCTTCTCCTTCGTCAACCCGAAACGGAGGTAAAAAGAGCCGGCTTCATTTCATACATATTTATTATATATTAAAACGCGCGTAAAGTCAAGAAAAATTTTTGCGCGCGCGGGAATTTGTAAACGAAAGGGAGAAAAGAGGCGGAAAAAGCGGAAAATTCAGAACTTATCGAATGCAGAATTAAGAACTTATCGAATGTAGAATTCAGAATTATGAATTAAGAATGGTATCAGTCGAATGAAGAATGAAGAATTACGAATTCAGAATTGTATCATTTAAGGATTTTTCCGACAAAGTCGGAGTTCATTCGGCGTGCAAAAGAGGATATACCGCCGTATTCCGTACCATGTAGGGGTCGGCGCCCCCGACGACCCGCAAAACGCAAAGACGCCGATTGCGTCATCGGGAGGGCGTTTCGTCATCGTTTTGCCCGTAGGGGCGAAAATGCCTCGAAAAAGCGCGGGGGAAAGGCAAAGCGTGACGGGTCGTCGAGGGCGCCGACCCCTACAATGGAAGGAGGCGTTTTCGTCTCTATCGTTCGTTTTATTTGAAACAAAGTGTAAAGGTGGGCAACCGATGGTTGTTCACGCAAAAAAATTCGTTTCGGATTTTCTTTTCGCTTTTTCAAAAGCAGAAAAACCGCTCCATAATGCAATCTTTTATTTGCATTATGGAGCGGTTTTCACTTTATCGGTTTGAAACTTGATGATTACAGGGCACCATCGGGATAGGTGGTTTTGATCGTCATATTGTCGATCAGATAATCAAGCAATGCCTCGTAATACGCCTGTTCTTTGAAATAATCCTCGCCGTAATAGGAGAGAATATTCTGCTTCAGCGCGGCGACTGCCTCGTTATACTTTTCTTCGCTCTCAAAGGAATCCTTATTGTAGGAGGACTGCGTGAGATAATAGTCCAGAGCGTCTTCTACTGCCTGATTATAGAGCTTATCGAATTCTTCGCCGGTGGGGAGCTTCTCTTCTCTTCTGAGAATATCATAGAAGATCAGTTTTTCCTTCACGACATCTTCCGCCTGGGAATGGATATATTCCTTATAGGTGGTACTGCCGCTCAAGCCGTAATATTCGGTCGCGAACGCCTCCAGTCCTCCGATGCTGCTACCATAGTTCTCGGTGTAGGTCGCGTACTTCTGATTCAGGTCGTCGAGATACTCCTGCTCGATCGCTTCGACGGCGCTCTTCGGGAGCTTCGGGAACTCCGCCTTCGCCTTCAGAACCTTCCAGAGTTCTTCCTCGGCGAGCGTGCGCTTCCCCGCCTCGTACTCGTCCTCCAGCGTCTTGCGGATGCTCGCGCGGGCGCGGTCGGTCAGGGTATCGCCATCGAAGGCGGCGAGATCCTCCTCGCTCATCCCGAGCTTATCGGTGACGAACGCGTCGTCAAACTCGGGCGCGTCGTACAGCACGGCACTGTCGATCCAGACATTGAAATATACCGTCTTCAGCCGCATGGACTCGGTCTGATAATTGTAGGGGAAACGGGTCTTTACGACGATGGGATTCTCTTCTCCCGTCGTGCGGAAGTTCGGTGTAAAGTCGCTGTAATAGATATCTGCCGCGCTCTGTTCAGGTTCCAGCACCGTGGTGAACTGCTTAATTACCGTGCCGATCGGCTTGCCGAGCAGAGCCTCGCGGAAGCCCTCGCCGTACACGGCGTCAAGATCCTCGGAAAAGTCGAGGCGCGCGTCGGTGACATTCTTCACACTGCCGTCGGGATAGTATGCGACATAATCGGCATAGAGGATCGTGTCCTCCTCGATCGTTCCGGTCTTGATGATCTTCAGGACGGAATAGTCCTTCGGATTCAATCCGAGAAGCCCGTACTCAAAGCCGGAGATGAAGCTCCCCGACCCGATCCCGAGCTCCGCAAGCCCGCTCGAGAAGTTGCAGGTATTTTCAAGATAGGTCTTCTTTCCGTCCTCGTCGACGGAATAGCCCTGATAATAAATCGAGAGCACATCGCCCGCCGTCACGGTCTGATTTCTGAGGCTCGCGCCGTCGCGCTCCGCCGTATCGCTGCGGTTCTGATACCGGAGCTGAAGGATTCTCTCCTCCACCTTGAGATCGCTCACCGGGTCGATGGAGACGGTGACGGTGAGTCCCATATAATCCTCCCGCGAGATCTTTACATAATCCGAAAGGTTCGACTCGGTGTAAGAAAAGTTCCCGCATGAGGTCAGCACCCCGAGGGTGAGGGAGAGGAGCAGAAGAAGGCAGAGCCCGCGGGCAAAGCCCTTCTTTTTTCCTTTGGTTTTCATTCGGTTTCCTCCTTGTTTTCTTCTCTTCCCGAAAGGAAGGAATCGGCATACGCGGTCGCGAGGCGATCGCATCTTTCATTATAATGATGTCCGTCGTGCCCTTTGACCCAGACGAAACGCACCTTGTGTATCTTCGTCAGTTCGATCAGGCGCTCCCAGAGGTCGGGGTTCTTTACCTCGTCCCGCTTTCCGCGGCGGAAGTCCGAGGCGACCCAGCCGTCCACCCACCCGAGGGTGAAGGCGTCGACCAGATACTTGGAATCCGAGGTGAGCGTCACCTCGCACGGTTCTTTCAATGCGGAAAGTCCCTCGATCGCGCCGAGCAGTTCCATACGGTTGTTCGTCGTCATCGGCTCCCCGCCCGAAATCTCTTTTTCATAAGAGCCGTAAACGAGGATCGCACCGTAGCCGCCCCGCCCGGGGTTGCCGCGGCAGGCGCCGTCGGTATACAGTTCTACCTTCTTCATGTCTTCTCTCTTTTCTGTCCTTGAAAACGCGGAGGTCACGGAAGCTCCCGGCGCCCCGGTCAATGGACGGGCGGTAGAAAGAGGGGGCGGGATCGGTACCTTGTCGGCACATTGTCCCGCCCTCGCTGTGTTCAGTTCTGATTAACCTTCGCTGTCTGCGTCGGTTTCGGCATCGGTCTTCTCCGCCTCAAACTTGTAGGTGAGGTTCTTGAAGTCGAGCTTGCCTTCGCCGGTCTCCATGATGTGATCCATCAGGCGGTCGAAGACAATCGCGCGGCGAAGCGCGGTCTCATCGTAGTAGGAGAGGTACTGCTGTGCGAAGCTCTTGATGGTCTTCTGCATCGACTCGGAAGCCTCGTCCATGCTGTCATAACCGAACATGCTCGCCACATAGGAGTACATGAACTCCTGCATATCCGTCTTGTTGACATCGGTGGAGATGCCCATTGCCTGCGCAAGGGTATATACCTTAATCAGCTCGCCGACCTGCTTCTCCGCTTCCTTCTGCATGAGAGCCTCGGACGCCTCATAGGTGTCTGCCTTGTAATCGCTCTTCTGACGGATATATTCCTTCACATTCTTATAGATGTCGCGAAGGTTCTGCTTTTCGTTGTTGACCGTCTCGGTGCCGGTGTAGTAGGTGTACTTCAGGTTCTCGAAGATGGCTTCCTTCGCTTCCTTCACCGCCTTCTCGGGATAGGAGGAAAGGGTGACGGACGCGTCGATCAGCGCCCAGACCTTCGCACCGACCTTGTCGAGAATGTCGTGCTCGTAGGTCTCCTTGAGGTTGTCGGTGAGCTTCGTTCTGTACTCCTCGACGACCTTCTTCGCCATCTCGCCCTCGGCGGCGCACTTCTCGACCTTGCCCCAAAGAGCAGCGAGCGCGTTGTCGAGCGCGGTCTGCGCTTCCTTCTTCTTATCGGTATCGCTGCCGGCGTTGCTGACAGCGGTCTTCTTGTCCGAGATGTCCTTGATCAGGGAGTAGAGGGTGACTTCCTTGCCGTCCTCGTCGGTGTACTTGTAGACATAGGCATCGTCCTTCTTCTCGGTGAACATCGGAAGGGTGGAGGTGGACAGGCTCTCGCCGTAGATCTTCGTGAGAATGACCTCGGCGGAAAGCTCCGCTACCTCATAATAATACATCGGGAAGATGTGGTAGGTGAGCTCGACATCCTTCAGGTCATTGGTCTTGCCCGAGGTGTCGGTCGCGCTCTTCTTCTCATCGTAGGTGTAGGGAACATCGACAGCCGCGGTGGATTCCGAGACAAAGTCGATCTTCACACCCGAGTAGGTGACCTCGACGCTCTGCGCGTCTTCCCCTTCGCCGACCGTCTCGGTCACGGTGAAGGTGTCGGAAAGGCTGGTCGCGAGCTTCTGACCGATGAGCTTACCGGCGAAAGTCTCGTCCGCCTCGGCGGGAAGAAGCACGGGGCAGAGGGTCATCGTCGTCTTCTTGACCTCGTCGTTCAGCGTGTACTCACGGGTGTAGGTAACGAACGCGAGCTTACCCGCCTCGGCGGTATCGCTTGTCCCCGACTTCGTGGTATAGACGCAGTCCTTCAGGTCAATGCCGCTCTCCTTCAGCGCATCGCCGATCGCCTTGACAAGCTTATCGTCTTTGATGCTGCCGATCATGAGCGTGGTGGGGGACGCGATCTTCATGTTCGAGGTGTAGTAGATTTTGCCGTCCGACGCCGTGACATAGTAGCAGTAGGAGAGGAGCTGACGGTCGGCAAAGGCGCCCTCCGTCTTCTTCGCGTCGTCCTTCGAGGTATCGACGGCGCTCTTCAGCGCGTCCTCGATCTTCTCAAGGAGCTTCTGCTCGCGCAGAGCATCGGCTTCCTCGCCCTCGGCGACGGAATAATCTCCGCTGTCTTTGATTTCGATCTCAAGCAGTTTCTGTTTGAACGCGTCGAGATCAAACGAGGCATACTGTGTGAGGTCATCGCGTTCGATGTTGTAAGCGCAGCCGGTAAGCATCGCACCGATCAGCACCAAGGCGAGAACCAAAGCGATAATTCTGTGTTTCATGTGTCTTTCCTTCTTGCGAATTTAGTATAGCTTTCTTATTATAGCATACCTGATTCTAAAATGCAAACCTTTTTTGAAATTTTTTCTATATATTTTCAAAATAGACAAAAACGCGGAAAAATCCTACGGAAAACGGAGCGGAAAATGCCGTCCGGGGTACCGCCTCGGAGATTTCCCCGGTGCGGGACCCGTTTTCCGGCGTCCCGCCAACCGGCGGCGGCAAAAATCAGTACTCGTAGGCGGTATCTCCGTCAATCACCTTGCCGTCAAGAAGGGAGATGAAGGCGTAGGCGATCTTCTTGAAGGAGAAGGCGGAGATCGTAAAGTCGGTGACTTCCCCGCTCACGGCGCCCCCTTCCGTCTCGCGGTACATGCGCACCGCAACGCGGCGGTCGTCGACGCGATAGAACTCAAAGGCATAACGGTAGGCGGAGCCTTTCACCTTCACGGAGAGCTTCATGAGCTTCGCCGCGTCGGTGAGCAGAGTCGCCTGCTCTTCTTCGGTCAGCGTGCCGCTGTACGGAATCTGATAGAGAATCTGAAGAAGCTCCTTGAAATAAGCGGTGCCGGCGGAATCGTTGCGCACTTTGATGGTTTCCCCGCCGCCGAGGGTGGCGTCGTAGAAGTCCTTCAGAGAGACGGTGTTCGTACCGAGAGATTTCATATAGCCGAGCAGCAGATTGTCGGTCGCGTCGTCGCCCGAGGGGGTCACGTCGATCTCAATCATGTCGTACTCGGTATAGGTGCCTTCGCTCGGCGGGGAGAGATACCCCTTGCCGTCCGAGGTGACATAGTAGGTGGTGTGCTTCAGGGTAAAGCCGTATTTTCCTTTCAGATCGTCCATGAAGAATTCGACATCGAGTGCCGTGAGATCCTTCACATCGAGAAGAAGAAGCGTCTGTCTTGCCCAGTATTCGGTAAAATCGTAGTCGAGAAAGCGGAGATCCTCCTCTTCGATCCGCACAACAGTGCCGTAGAGGTCGGACGCCATATAGCGGGAGCCGTCCGCCTGCCGCTCGCTGATATAGAGGGTGAAGCCGAGGGTGTCGAGCCATGTGTAGTCGTCGCTCTCGTCCCCGTTATCCTCCGTGCGTGCCGAAATGCCGCGGGGCAGCTCAAAATACACGGTGTACGCGTAGAGTCCGTATTCCTTCATCACCGCGGGGGTCAGCCCGACGGCGACCGTCTCGGCGCCGACAAGACCCGAGGAGAGGGAGGTATTGCTCCCGACGCCGCCGAGGAATTTGACCGTGCCCTCGCAGTTGGTGGCGGACAGTCCGTAGAGGCGGTGCCGTCCTTCGGTGAGGTTCTCATAAATGGATTCGCCGTAGAAGGGATCGCGCTCCGAGCTGTTGACAAAGCGGAAGGCAACCACCTCTTCTTTGGTGACAAAATAGGAAATTTCGCTGATCTCGTAGGTGACAAAGTCCTGCATGACCTCGCCGTACTCGGTGTAGGAGGCAAGCTCCAGAGAGAGATTCTTTCCCACCTTCTGCCCGAGAAGCTTCGTATAGACTTCTCCGAGACTCTCGGTGAGCTTGACGGTCACGCTGTACTCTTTGTCCTGCTTTTTCCCGTCGATCACAAAGCGGTAGCGGTAGCTGACAAGCGAGCCGTCCGCGGCGACATCTTCCGCCTCCGTGGCGTCCGCATTGTAGATCGACATAATTTCGGTCAGGAGAATCTTTACTTCGCGCGCGCTTGCCGTTTCGGCGCTGTATTGTAAATCAAAGGTTACAAAATCGCTCTCGTTCGCGATTTCGCCGACCTTCATCGCGCGCAGTTTCGTTACGGTTTCCGCCGGGAGATTCGTATCGGAAAGATCGAGGATTCCGTGTGTCGGAGAGGACTCTTCCCCACCGTCCACCCGATAGGTGTAGGTGACTTTCAGAAGGTTGTGCGAGAGGACGGGAAAGTCCCTGTCCGCGACCTCACTCGCATCGGTGAGCACCGCCTCGATCGCGCGGATCGTGTAGGTATAGCGCGGCGTGCTGCCGTCGGGGATCTTCACCGCACGGGCACCGGAGATGACACTCACGGAAAGCGGAGAGGAAAGCGTGCCGACCGCGCGTCCCGTCAAGGCGGCGACAAGGCGGGCATAGATCTCGTTCGCCCCGATGACCGAGAGGTCAAAGGTGCGTGCCGCCTCGGATGAGAGAATGTATCCGTCCGCCCCCGGCGTGCCGTCGCTGACACCGTCGATATAGGGAGATCTCGTGAGGGCACGGAGGATGACCTCGGCGTCGGAGGTGACGCGGTCGTCTGCCCCTTCGTGCAGGGTTCTCCTCCACTGGCGGTACATCGTGGTGAGGTAAGGCTCATACACGCCGTCCGTCGTCAGTCCCTCGCTGACAAGACGGGGATTGATATAGTAGGTGAAGGGCTTCATCGCGTAGTCCAGCATGGTGTTCTCCACCGAGTAGACATACGGACGGTCATCAATCATGAGGTAGTAGCCGGTCTTCGAGATCAGGGTACCGCCGACGACGATCTTGTGACTCTGAACGCTGTCCTCCGTCTCATAGCGGACGCGGATGGTCGTCGTGTTTTTATCGAAGCCGTATTCGGCGAGGATCTCGTCGCGGTTCTCATCGGTGATCGCGATCCGCTCCCCGAAGGCGAGGGAGGAAAGCCCCTGCTTCAGATACAGGATTCTCGCGATCTGCCCCTGTCCGAAGGCGTCCGTCGCATAAAGAGATGTGTAGGAGAAGGAGGGATCCGCCGCGCAGATGTCGGGGTAGTAGACCTGCTTTTCCCCTTCCTCGTCGGTATAGTAAAGGATAAAGGCGCCGTCGCTGTCCTTTAAGAGGTCATAGGAGTGCTCGTAGTCGGCACCCGCAACCGAAACCCAGTTGATCTTGTCGGTGTTGACTTCGGGATAGACCTCCCCTTTGTCGCTCTCCCCGGGGATAGGATCGTATTTTATCTTTTTATCATCGTCGGGATTGTCGCCGGAGAGGGAGGAAATGACGATATAAAGAACTATGGCGAGTACGAGAAGTCCTGCGAGGATGAGAATCCCGAGCTGTCGTTTTCCGAGTTTTTTTACCTGTTTCATCGGTTCTCCTCCTCTCAAAGAAACTTTCGCTTCACGGTGACGAAAATGCCGAGCGCCAGCACCGCGGTGGGGATCAGGGCAACGATCACGGTGAAGGTGACCTTCGCACCGTCGGTGAAGGCGCGGTTCTCATGCAGAACCGTACCGTCTTTTCTGTATTCGGTGTTCGCGGTATCGGAGAGAGTCTCGGAGATGAGGGGCTTTCCGCCGAAGGAATTCTTCGCGTTCAGGGAAGTGCCGCCGATCTCCATCGACGCGAACTCATCGACGCGCGAAATGTTCTCCACCAGTGCGGAGACAATCTCGTAGTTGGCAAAGGAGGTGTTGCCGAGCGTCTCCTCCGAGAAGAAGTTTCTCGAGGAGGTGGCGAACATGTAGGAATACTTCCGGTTCGCCGTCGTGTCGTCCGTCTCGACTCTCGCGGAGATCGCGGCGATCGTGTGCTTTTGCTTTTCGCGTCTTGTCGGCGCGTTATAGGCACCGTCCACGCTGTTTTTGCCGTAGGTCATGGCGCCCGCCGTCGTGGTGAGGAAGTTCGCAAAGGTGCGGGAGGTCATGAAGGTGCCCGGCTCGTCCTGCGAGGCGCTCATGCCGAAGTTCGTACGGATCGCGCCCGCGTCCTCAACGAGAACGCGCGGTGCGCTCGAAAGGTCGATGTAGTCGCCGTAGATCGCATGGGCGAAGCTCGTCTCGTCCGAGTCGTACGCGGCGATCAGGCGGGTGTGCGTGTTCTCCGCGTCGGAGAGGGAGGAGTCGGGATCACGCACGAGCGCGTCCTCAAAGACAATGCCCCATTCGGCGAGGTAGTTCTCAAGGTTCGGAAGGTGCAGGCGGTAATCCTTGACCACCGCGATGGCGCCCTGCCGTCCGACAAGGTAGCGGTCGATCTTCTCGGTGTCGCTGATATAGGAGAGCTGCCCGAGCTTCGACGGATCGTAGGTGAAGTCGGAGGTGGGATTGTTCAGGATAAGGAGGGCGCAGTCTTTCGGAATCTCATCGACCTCGGAAAGATCCAGCGTCTTCACATTCAGTCCCCGCTCGAGGAGAAGATGATAGAAGCTCTCGGTCGAGAGGCTGCCCTCCGAGCCGGGATCCTCGGGATCATACACCGTCTCGCCGTGCCCCGTGATGAAGTACGCCGAGGGATTGTTGATGGCGGTGACCGATTTCAGAAGAGAGACAAGGCGGTATTCGCCGTTGTAGGAATAGAGCACATTGTCGGTCGTGCGCGTCCAGAAGGAGGTGGCGGAGGCAATGCGATAACTGTCCCCCGTCGTGAGAATGACATCGGTCGTCTCGATCTTCGAGAGGGTCGTCGCCTTGTACATCGAGACGGCGGTGGGGTTGTCGGTGATGTTCACCGTCTCCACCTCGAAATTCGGGTACACCTGATGGAAGGCGAGTGCCATAAAGTATACCGTGCGCAGAGAGGTGTCGGCAATGAGGCGGTCGGGATCGTTACAGAAGATCATACGCACCTTCTTTTCGGTGCCGTCCTCTTCTTTCAGATCCTCCATAAAGGAGCTTTCC
>CALAFS010000280.1 GCA_937892405.1 uncultured Clostridia bacterium | reverse complement strand
TCTCTGACCAGAACGGTCAGCGCAAAATATCCCCAGGCGTTTCCTCTGCCCCAATGGTCTGTCGAAATCCGGTCGGGATCCTCGAAAAAGCCCTTTGCCTGATGTAAGAGCCCGCAGGATCTGTCAAGGAACCTCTCGTACATACCGATGGTCTGCTCTGCCGCAAAATCAATGTACACGGGATTTTCCAGCGCCAGCCCGGCGTAGAGCATATAGGGAGAGACGCACGCCGCGATATCAATCCAGCTCAGCATCCGCCCGTCTTTTTTCAGGCATACGATGCCTTCTTCGTCCCGATCCGATTTCAGCGTGATCTCCGCGTATTTGCGGACATTCTCTTTTTCCCCGTCGAAGAGTCCCCGGTACAGAAGCCACGCCTTGCCGTTGCCGCCGACGCGGTATACTTCAAAATTATAATCGGGGTGTCGGATCCGATCCGGGTACAGCGACAGGAGACTTTTGCACTTTTCCAGCTGTCGGCTGTCCTGCGCTTCTACGGCTTCTTCCGCGAGTGCCCAGATTGCCAACAGTCCGTAATAAGATTCAACATCCCAGACGCTCTCATATTTTTCAAACAATTTAGTGACTGCTGTTAATGTCTTCATGTTGCCTCCTCCCGCCGCGCTCTCATCTTGATGACTTTAGCGGGGACGCCCGCCACTACACTGTACGGCGGAACATCTTTTGTCACGACGGCGCCGGCGGCGACAACCGCGCCTTTCCCTATCGTGGCACCGGCAAGGATGCTCGCGTTTCCGCCGATCCAGACATCGTCCCCGATCGTGATGGATTTTCGCTCCAGCCCTTGCTCGCAGATCTTTTTCTCCGGATCTTCGTAAATATGATTGGCGGCGATGATCATGACATGGGCGGCGATCCTGACATCATCGCCCACCGTAATTTTACCGACATCATCCTCTGCGGTTCCGTACCCCACAAGCATTGAAAAAGCGTTGACAGAGCAATGGTTGCCGAGAGATACATTCCCCTGAATGACCGCATACGGCGCTATGACACAGTTGTCCATGACGCTGATTTTCCCCGTTCTCGGATTCACGCGCGAGAGCGGACTGACAAGGCACTTTTTTCCGACTGCGACATTCTTTCTGAATTTCAGGCGCATATACCCGATAAAATTCGATATCCTGCCCGACAGATATTTGTTTGAGGGAATGATAAGCCCCCGCTCCAGCCATTCGGTCATACCCATTTTTATTTGTTCCTTTCCGGCGCGTTTATTTCGCAAACAACGGCGTTTTTCCCAGGCAGAATGTTAAAGAGCACCTTTTTCCCGTCCTGTGAAAAGACCGGATGATGGCAGATTCTGTACGGATTTCTGCCGTAGGGGACATGGTCCCCGTATTCCCGCGGGAATCGGAACGCGCAGATCTCCCTGTCGGTTGTGATGTCGATGAAAACGATCCTTCCCTCCGGGCTGAGGTTTTCGTCCGTCATTAAAATACAGGGATCCGACGGAGAGATGCTCGGGTGCCCGCCCGCGCCGTGACGGCTGATCATTCTGAGATCGCTTCCGTCATAGCGGACGGAACAAAGGCACATTTTGTTATCGTTATCGGGATGGGAGGCGTAGCCGACTAGATGCTCTCCGTCGGGGTGCCAGCTCCAGTGCACGCCCCTTTTATCGAACGACAGATCCAGCGCGAGGCGTATGTCCGTAAGGTCCGCCCGGGCGGTGAAGACATAGCACAGCTTCGGCTCCTGCCTTGCTTTTGAAACGCAATGGTTTCCGAAATAAAAGAGACATCTGTCGCCTTTTCTGTTCCAGCGCACGCAATACGCCATCAGCGTAAAGCCTTCTTTATTCCCTGTTTTCCGCTTATATTCTTCCTCTGCCCGCTCCAGTTTTTCTCTCTCGGGGTGAGCGCGCAAGATGTCATTGACGGAAAGCCTGAGCCTCTGCGTGCGGGCGGTGAGATTGAATTCAAACAGACCGTGCTCGTCTCTGTTCTCAAAAGGAAAGGGCGCCTGCCCGGGATAATAATTGCCGTCGCCATATCCCGCGGCGTACAGCATGCCGAGATAGCCGGAAATGATCGGCTCATTGAACGGAGGTGCCCCCTCCATATCGCCGGGCATCTGCACGGTCTCCCCCATCGCGATCTCATATCTTGATATCATGGGGGCTTTCATCGTGCCGCCCTGATAATATACATATTTTGCGTCGCTGCTCCATGTCTGCCAGCAACCGGTGTGATAGAACGAGGATTCCGGGATCTCATTGCCGAAGCTGTTCAGAATCTCCCCCTCTGCGGACACAATGTAAATCTGTGCCCGCCCGCTTTCGGGATCGGCGCCGGAGATCAGAATCCGTCCCGAGCCGTCCGGTGCATACGGGCAGAGAGAATAGTAGGAATGGACACACCATTTGTCCCTCGGTGAAATCATGCGAAAGCCGCTCTCTTTATCGGACATACTGTCATTTCCTCCGTATTCTTCCGATCAGAATCGGTTTGCACTCTCGAAATAAATGTCGTGGATCTGAATGCGCGGACTGGATGTCAGCGCAAACAGGATAATATCGACCACATCCTCCGCCGACATCAACTTTGACTTGTCGACGGGTCTGTCTCCCCAGAACGGCGTGTCCGTCCCTCCGGGATTGATGGTTGTGACCCTGATATCGTTTTTCCCCATCTGCAACAGCATCCCCCGCGAGAGCATGTTGACCGCGGCTTTGGCAGTGCAGTACAACGGGGCGTTCGGATTCGCATTTTTGGCGGCGGTGCTTCCCATATTCACGATGATGGCGGGTGACGCCGAATGGTGAGCAAAATGCTTTCCCGCGAGAAAGGTGCCTTTTACATTGACATCCATAATTTTATCATAGACATCGAGGTCCGTCTCCGAGAGGAGCCCCGGCACGGAAAGTCCCGCGAGATTCACCAGCGCATAGAAGGGACCGTACCGCTTTGCCGCTTCCTCAAAGAATGTTTTTACTTCCTCTTCCTTTGTGACATCTGCCTGTTTTGCAAAGACTTCCCCGCCGTATTCTTTTTTCAGTTTTTCGCATTGCTTTGACAGTGCCGCCCCGTTCACGGAGCAAAGGATCAGACGGGCGCCCATTTTCGCGAGCTTTTCACACAGCACCTGTCCCATGCCGCCGTCGGCACCCGTGATTACGATATTTTTCCCTTTCAGTTCCATATGACAACAACTCCTTACTTTCTGTTGTTTTTTCAGAAATATCCGCCGTTTCTGACGACATCGCTCGGCTTCATTCCCCGGCTCACCATATTTTTGATTCCGATCTCATTCTGTTTGATTTTTTCCGCCCGGAGGAGTACATCATAGGCAATCTCCCGCGGAATAACGATCACGCCGTCAATGTCGCCGAAAATAACATCGCCCGGCAGAATACGCACATTGCCGATCATGACCGGCAGGTTGTATCCGATCATCCGGAATCTCCCGAGCATTCCGTTCGATGTCCGGTATCTGCAAAAGACGGGGAAATTCTGCTCGAGCACTTTGTCCGTGTCTCTGACACCGCCGTCTATCACGGCGCCGCGACAGCCGCGCTTTTTCGAGGCGAGCGTCATCACTTCTCCCCATTGCGCGGACTCATTGTCCCCGCTCGTGTCCCAGACGCACACACTCTCGGCTGGAATGGCTTCCAGCATTTCCGCCCGCTGCA
The DNA here is from genome assembly GCA_937892405.1 of uncultured Clostridia bacterium. Classification (GTDB taxonomy): domain Bacteria; phylum Bacillota; class Clostridia; order Oscillospirales; family CAG-272; genus UBA1740. The sequence continues at coordinate 4,116 of CALAFS010000280.1, read as the reverse complement.
TCATCTCGTCCCGGATATCGAGATTTTTCGAGCCTTTGATGGTAAAGGCGATGCCCGCCACCCGCATATGATCCTTCAGCGGCAGGATGTCGGGCGGGAGCACCCGATATAAACAGTGCTCTTCCCGCAGAACATCATTCACCATCGGCGTCGTCACGCCTTCATATCTGTCGCAGAGTTCTTTTTCGCCGATGGGAAACGGGAGAAGCTCCGATGCCGTGCGATCGGGTACCGGAGGCTCCGGGGAAATGCCGACGGCCTTTCTTTCCATATTCTCTCCTTTGACCTTCGTCTGCGGCAGACAAACCGCCGCACCGACAGCGTTACTATGCCCCTATTATATAAAAAACAGGAGGAGAAAACAATATAGAAAACAATTTATTTTTGTGTAAAACGACGATGCCTTGCCACGGAACTTGACAATCGGATTTTTTCCGTATATAATGAAGGAGAGGTGAAGATGTATGCCGGATTACTTTCTTGATTTTTCCGTAACAAATATCAATACGATCGTCGAGCGGAATGCCGAACAATGGGCGGTGAACAAGCTGTCGTTTGCCAACAGCTGTGTCATGGTTCTCTGCCTTGCCGGGAAGGCGGATTATGTCTTTTCCGACGGTTCAACGGTGTCATCGAAAAAAGACAGAATTCTCTTTTTCCCTCCGAAAAACATCCGCTCGGGTAAAGCCGATCCGGAGGAGCCGTGGCATTTTATCTCGGTCAATTTCGATGTCGTGAACCTGAACGGAAACAGGGATGTTTTTCAGAGTCTGCCGGGCTTTATAGATTCCGTGCCGGAATCCGTCCGCACGAAATTCAAGAAGCTCAGTGCGGTCTGGAAAGAAAAGAGCTATCTCTATAAACTGAAATGCCGGATTCTGACAGAAGAGATCCTGTACGACCTCTTGAACCTTGAAAAAAGCAACGGCGACCCGCACTCCCATGCCCGGGAGATCGAGGCTGTCACGGACTTTTTGCAACAGAATTTCACGCAAAAAATATCCCTTGAGGACATCGGCAAATTCCATCAGCTGAGTGAAACGCATTTCCGCAAGCTGTTTCATCAGGTGACGGGCATGTCCGTCAAAGAATATCTCATCAAATTGCGGCTGGATTATGCCATCGAGCTGCTAAGCTCCGGTGAGTTCAACATCACCGAAACCGCCGACCTCTGCGGCTTTTGCGATGTTTATTATTTCTGCTCCCTGTTCAAGAAAAAATACGGCTGTTCCCCGTCCAAACGGATGCAAAAGAAGCGATAGCCCCTGTTTTCCGACGGGCTTTTCCTGTTGTGTCTCTAAAATTTCCGCAAAAAAGGTAAAATATTTCCGCGAACACTTGAAAACTTCATATTTTTTGTGTATAATAGAAAGAAAACGAAAAGGAAGGAAATCCCATGCTGAATTTTACCACTCTTTTGTCCGAAGGGTCGAGCAGCGGAAGCGGTAGCGGGACGGGCATCTGGGGCACGATCATCATGATCGTCGCGCTGTTTGTCGTTCTCTACTTCTTCATGATCCGCCCGCAGAAAAAACAGGAGCGCAAGGACGCGGAAATGCGCGGCTCTCTCGCCGTCGGTGACGAGGTCACCACGATCGGCGGTATCATCGGAAAAGTCGTCTCCATCAAGGGCGAGACTTTCGTCCTCGAGACCACGAAGGACAAGACGAAGATCCGCTTCCTGAAAGCGGCTGTCCGCTCTGTCGATGTGAAGGCGGAAGACCTTGCCGCCGCGGTCATCGAGAAGAAGGCGGAGGGCACCGACGCGAAGGCTGACGATAAGGCAGACGCGAAGGCAAAGAAGAACGACAAGCCCGAAGACAAGAAGGCGGAAGCCGAGGCTCCCGCGGTCGAGGCTGCTGCCGAGACCAAACCGGAAGAGGAAGCAAAATAATTTCTCCGATTCCGTCATAAAAAGAAATGCCTCCGAATAAGTTCTAACAGACTGATTCGGAGGCTTCTTTTATGGGAAAACAAAAGCGCGCCGGCGCCACCGGCACGATCAAAGCACTTCTGCTCGGAATTCTCTTCTCTCTCGCGATGTTCGCATGTCTTGCGCTGATCGCGGGGGCGGTGCTCTATGCGACGGAGGATCCGACCTCCTCGCTGCCCATGGTATCGCTCGGGGTGTTCGGACTCTCGGGACTTTTCGCGGGATTCTTTCTCGCGGCGCGACGGAAAGAGGGCGGCACGCTGCTCTCGATTCTGACGGCGCTCGCCTTTGCGCTCCTTTTGCTCCTCGTCGGAATCCTGATGACGGGCGGGCATCTGTCCGGGCGGGTGATGATGAATCACCTTTGCTATCTCCTTACCGCATCGCTCGGGGCGATTCTCGCGAATATGCACAAGAGCGCGCCGAAAAGAAAGAGACACCATCGCGTCCCGTAAACAAAAAAGTCTTCTCTGCGGAGAAGACTTTTTTGTTACCACTGTGTCAAAGAGGCACAGGCATGGGAAAAGTTTTGTGCTTACGGAATAATGACAGCGGGTGGACTCCTCATCCACCGCAAAGCGGTCCCCCTTCTCCGGCAGGAGAAGGCAAAGGAAAAACGATCTGCGACAGTTTTTTTGCGTTTTATTTTCCCGCAAGGCGCTCGACCAGCATCGGGATCGCTTCCTCAAAGTTCACGCCGTAGAAGCGGCGGTTCTCGTCCTGCATGGTTTTCTCCATACATTCGAGCGTGAAGTCGACGGCAAGGGCGAGCGCCTCTTCCATCGAAAGTCCGCGCATATAACCGCCGAGTGCGGCGGAGGCGAAGATATCGCCCGTGCCGTGATAGGAGACGGGGAGCTTGCGGTTGAAATAGGAATAGTAGCTCTTTTTCTCCGCGTCATAGAAGTAGACGCCGATCCGATCGGGCGAGAAGCTGACGCCCGTCAGGGCGGCATGGCGTGCGCCCTTCTCCGTCAGGCGGAAGAGCACCTCGCGGATGTAGTCCTCGTCATAATTTTCCCGATAGGGGATCCCGAGCATATAGGACGCCTCGGTCAGGTTCGGGAGAATGAGATCCGCCTTGCGGCAGAGCTTCTCCATCTCGGCGGCAAACGCGGGGGTAAAGCCGGGATAGAGCTTTCCGTTATCCGCCATGACGGGGTCGATAAAGACGGCGGTCTTCTCCGTCTTGAAGCGGTCGATAAAATCGCTCACAAGGCGAAGCTGCTCAAAGGAGCCGAGATACCCGGTATACACCGCGTCGAAGTCGATGCCGAGGTCATGGAGGGTATCGGAGATCGGCTGAATCTCGTCGGTCAGATCGCGGAAGGTGAACTTCGGAAAAGCGGTGTGCGTCGAGAGCACCGCGGTCGGAAGGCATGCCGCCTCCACGCCCGCGGCGGAGAGAATCGGCAGAGCCACGGTCAGGGAGCACTTGCCGACGCAGGAAATGTCCTGAATGGTGATGATGCGTTTCATTTTATCTGTCCTTTTCTTTAGAATTCCAAGTCACTGCCCGAAGGGCAATATCACTGTACCATAGGTGCCTACGGCTCCGTCTCCAGCCGGATCTTCGCCCCGAGGGCGGTCAGCTTCCCGGCGAAGCCCTCATAGCCGCGCAGGATTTTCCCGGCGTCGGAGATTTCGCTCTTCCCTTCCACGGCGAGTGCACACAGCACCGCGGCAACGCCGCCGCGCAGGTCGGTTGCCCGCGCACAGGCGGCATGAAAGCGCGAAGGAAAGATCTCGGCGGTGTTCCCATCGACCGAAGAGACAAGCCCGAAGCGGGCAAGTTCCGAAAGATACCCGAAGCGTTCGGGAAAGACGCCCTCCCGGATCCTGCCCCCCTCGCCGAGAGCGAGGAGCGGGGCGATCGGCGGATGCAGATCGGTCGCAAAGCCGGGATGAGGCGAGGTCACGACGCGGATCGGACGACAGGGGCGCCCGCGCGCCGAGAGAACGCCGTCTTTTTCTTCTACTTCGACGCCGGAGAGTGTCAAGGCGTCGGTCAGGGCGGAAAGCTCCTCCGCCCGTGCGCCGTGCACACGCACGGTGCCGCCCGTCATGGGGGCGGCGAGAAGGTAGGTGCCCGCCTCGATCATGTCGGGAATGACATCGGCGTGTCCGCCGTGGAGCGGCGCGCCCGTGACGCGAACCGTCCGCCCGTCGATCGCGATTTTTGC
>CALAFS010000279.1 GCA_937892405.1 uncultured Clostridia bacterium | reverse complement strand
TGGTTGGTGCGGGAGACGGGACTTTCGCCCGTGGCGACCTTAGCCGACGAACAGTCCACCGGACTGTTCGGTCCTTCGGACAAATTGCCGGGGGCAATTTTCTCCCTATTTCAAGTCCCACCACCCTTATAAACCAAAAGAGCAAAGTCGCAAGGACTCTGCTCTTTTGGTTGGTGCGGGAGACGGGACTTGAACCCGTACGATGGAATCACACGCCCCTCAAACGTGCGCGTCTGCCAATTCCGCCACTCCCGCGGACGCTTACTATTATACACAAAACACAGGCATTTGTCAAGGGGTTTTGCAAAAGTTTTTTTCTTTTTCTCTAAAATATTTTTCGGCATGGAATTGACAAAAAAGGCGGGGTGTGATAGAATGAAAAAGGACGCATTGCTATTATAAAAATAAGGAAAAACGCGGAGCGTGTGACTGTGTCACCGACGCGCGGTTTCTCTTTTTTGCATGCGTGGTTTTTGCCGTTCGGTCGGACAGAGAACGATCGACGGTAAATGAAGATATGACGCAAAGGAGTGTTACCCCATGAATTTTTGCACGGAAGAAGAACTCTTCGGAATTCTTGAGAGCACCGCGCCCGAGAGCGCACGCTATACCGAGGCGGACAGAGAACGGGTCGTTCACAACCCGAATCTCTCTGACCTTCTCGCCGACGCCGTGTGTGCGGCGGACGAAATCCGAAACATGCCGACGATTTCCATTCCTTTCTCCCTTTTCAAGCGCTTTGAGACGGACGGCGACCGTTCCGCTTATGAATACGGAGAAAACGGCTATTTTACCCGCAGAAGAAAACTCGCGACCTTCGGTATTCTGGCGTGGCTCTATCGCAAGCCGGAGGATATTTCCGCACTGGAGGACATTCTTTGGGCGGTGTGCGATGAGTACACATGGGCGCTCCCCGCGCACCTTGGCGGCACGGGACTTTCCCGCGTGCAAACCGATGCACAGATCATCGACCTTTTCGCCGCGGAGACGGGCGAGGCGATGGCGGAAATTCTGTCGCTTGTCGGCGACCTTCTTTCCCCGATCGTGGTCGCACGCGTAAGACGCGAGATCCGCGTCCGCATCTTTGATCGCTTCTATGAGAATTTTTGGTGGAAGAAGGGGACGAACAACTGGGCGGCGGTTTGCGCCGGAAGCTGCGGTATCACCGCCATTTACGAGATGCGGGACAATGCTGAGCTTGCGAAGTTCCTTGTCTCGGTCTTCGACAGTCTGAACTGTTTTCTTTCCGGCTTCCCGGAGGACGGCGCCTGTCTCGAGGGAGTCGGTTATTGGGACTACGGCTTCGGCTATTTTGCCGCCTTTGCCGAGACGCTCTGCCGTCGCACCGAGGGGAAGGTCAATCTCTTCGCAGACGAAAAGATCCACAGAATCGCGACCTTCCGTCAGAAGTGTCTTTTCGACGGCGGACGTTGCCTCTCCTTCTCGGATGCAGGCGGCGGCGCACGTCCTTCACTCTCGCAGATTTCTTTCTTCGGAAAGATGTATCCCGATTTTCCGAAGCCGTCGCGCGCGTATGTTTCCAAGCGGTTCGCACGGGGTGGTTGCTTCCGCTTTGGCCTCATGCTCCGCGAACTGACCCGGACGACGGACGAGGTACTCCCCGAGAAGGAGAGTGAGATCCGCGGAACCTATCTTCTCACCGACGCGCAGTGGTATATTTCCACCGCAGAGAACGGGACGACCTTTGCCGCGAAGGGCGGCAACAATGACGAGCCGCACAACCATAACGACATCGGAGGCTTTGAGATTTTCCGCCGCGGCAAGATTCTGCTCCACGATGTCGGGAGCGGGGAATACAACAAGGACTATTTTTCGGCAAAGCGGTACGGACTCTTCTGCTGTTCCTCCCGCGGACACAGCGTTCCGATCGTGAACGGAATCTATCAGGCGGCAGGTAAAGAGCACGCGGCACGCGCGGTTACTCTCCGCGAGGACGGAATGACTCTGGACATCGCCGTGGCATATACCGATCCGACGCTCACCGCGCTTGAGAGAGACTTCCGTTTCGACAGACAGAACGGAGCGCTCACTCTGACCGATACCTTCCGCTTTGCAGAGACACCCGCCTCGGTGACCGAGCGCTTTATCTCCGTCGCAGAGCCGGAGCTGACCGCCGACGGTAAAGTCACGATCCGCTCGGGAGAGGAAACGCTGACGGTCACCTACGATGCTGACCGTCTCTCGCCGAAGATCGGCACCGAGACCGAGGTGTGGTCGACCGGAAGAAAACGCATCTCCTATCTCCTCGACTTCGAGGTGAAGACCCCGGAAAAAGAATTCACCCTTACCTTTGATTTCACCTGACGGAGGCCCCCATGACCGCAAAAGAACGCTTTATCGAAGTTTATAATACCAATATCAAAAGAGAAGGGGCAGACAAACTGCTCGAGTACCTTCTCTCTCCCGCCTCCGACTTCTTCACGGCGCCTGCGAGCGCGCGCTTTCACTCCTCGCTAGAGGGCGGACTGGTTCAGCACTCGCTGAATGTCTACGACTGCCTTGTCGGCTATTTAAGTAGCGAACATGTGAAGAATGATTTACATATGAACTATTCCGACGAGAGCATTGCCATTGTCGCACTTCTTCACGACCTTTGCAAAATCGGCGTCTATAAAAAAGGATTCCGCAATGTAAAGGATGAAAAAGGCGTCTGGCAGAGAGTCGATACCTATGAGTTTGACGACCCGATGCCCTATGGACACGGAGAAAAGAGCGTCTATATGATCTCCCCTTTTATGAAGCTGACGAGGGAAGAGGCGTTCGCCATTCGCTATCACATGGGCTACTCTTCGACCGAGGACGCGCGCAATGTTGCCGCCGCCTTTGAGATGTTCCCCCTCGCCTTCGCCCTTTCGACCGCGGACAGCGAGGCAACCTATTATCTTGAAGGGAAACATTCCTGATAAAACCGCATAAAAAAGCGCACGGATTTTCCGAATCCGTGCGCTTTTTGTGTCAGTGATTTTTCCGCATGGCATCCCGCTTGGCAAGGAGGAGAGGATAGGCGATCGCGGGATCGGTGACGGTGAGGACGGCCTTTTCCATCGGGCAGATGTCGTCGCCCGTCCGGTTGACGATATGTTCCGTCAGGGTATCGTAGCGGCAGAGGACACCCGCACCCATCAGCGTAGCGAGCGCGGGGCGGGAGATGACCGCCGCATAGACTTCGCACACGCCCGCATAGAGGAAGAGGAGCGCGGCGGCACGCCCGACGACGAGGTCGGCGACGGCGGCACCGCGAAGATCCTCTCCTTTGTCGATCAGGTCGAGCATCGGGGAGATACCGCGCGCGTCATCGGTGAGGACTTTGCCTTCCCGCGCGATGGCGATCGAATGTCCGGGGAGCGCCGCTTTGGCAAGGAAGATGTCTTTCACTCTGCGTCACCCGTGTGCGTGAGCTTTGCAAAGAGGAAGATCAGCGCGGGCGCGAGGAGCGCCTGGATCAGAAGTCCCGGCAGACCCGCGACGATCTGAGAGAGCACCGTCGCGGCAGGCAGGTTCGCCATTGAGCCGAAGAGAACGGAGGAAAGAAGGAACACACCGCGACCGAGGATCTCGGCGCACCAGACGGCAGGGAAGGCGAAGAGGGGCTTTTCCGCGATCTTCTTCGAGAAGAGCCCGACCACAAGGGCGAAGACGGCGAGCTCCACCGCCATGAAGGGCAGACGGGCAGCCGCAGGCATCGGATTGCCGGTGGTGAGGGAGGTGACAAGATAGCTTGCGACAGGGGAGAGAACCCCGACGCACAGGCCGAGGCGGAAGCCGAGCAGAGCGCCGCCGATCAGGACGGGCAGATACATCGGGAGGAAGCGGACACCGCCGGGCGCACCGTACACGAGGTGTACGAGCTGGGGCAGGAGCACCGCCGAGACGATCACGCCGAGGGCGACGATAAATTTTGCGGAAAAGCGTGCTTTTGCGGACGCACCGCGCCGCATGAGAATGGTATCAAGCATGGGTAATCAAGTCCTTTCTTGTTTATGATCGAATTCCCGCGCCACATCGCGGAGGAGCTCACGGATTTTGAGATGCTGGGGGCAGACCTTTTCGCACTTGCCGCAGGCAATGCAGTCGGAGGCGCGCCCGCCGTGCTTCGTGTAGACTTCACCGTAGTAATAATCCGCGTTCCAGTCGTGGTAGATATTCTTCGCGTTCAGGCAGGAGAAGAGATCGGGGATCGAGATATGTTTCGGGCACCCCTCGGTGCAATAGCGGCAGGCGGTGCAGGGGATCGCGTGCAGGGAGGTCAGAATGGCACAGACCTTGCCGATCGCCTCGCGCTCCGTATCGGTGAGAGGCTTGAAGTCTTTCATGTAGGAGAGGTTGTCGCACATCTGCTCCATGTTGCTCATGCCCGAGAGCACCATGAAGACATTGTCATGATCCGCGGCAAAGCGCACGGCATAGCTCGCGACACTGCCGCCGTGAAGAGAAGTCAGTACTTCTTTCGCATTTTCGGGGAGGTTTACGAGAGTGCCGCCCTTGACAGGCTCCATGACGACGACGGGCTTTCCGTGCTTCGTCGCGACTTCGTAGCATTTTTTTGATTGTACGGCGGCGTCTTCCCAGTCGACATAGTTGAGCTGGAGCTGGACGAATTCCACCTGCGGATAGGTCGTGAGGATCTCTTCGAGGACATCTGCCGTATCATGGAAAGAGAGTCCGACATGCCGGATTTTTCCTTCCGCCTTCAGCTCGAAGGCTTGCTCATACGCACGGCAATTCTTGAATTTTGCAAAGTTTTCTTTGCTTTGCGCGTGCATCAGATAAAAATCGAAGTATTCGACCCCGCAGATTTCGAGTTGTTTTTCAAAGAAGGGACGCACATCGTCCGCAGAGTTAAAATAGGGAGCCGTCAGCTTGTCGGCGAGGAGATAACGCTCTCTCGGATACCGATCGACGAGGCAGTGACGGATCGCCACTTCGCTCTTGCCCTCAAGATACCCGTGTGCGGTATCAAAATAGTTGAAGCCTTCCTCGAGAAATTTGTCTACCATGCGGCAGAACTCTTCACGATCCACTTCACCGTCCTTCATCGGCAGTCGCATACAGCCGAAACCGAACTTCTTTTTTACTTCGGAAAAAGGGTGCAAATCAAACCGTCCTTTCCGTCCGCAGGCGCGGAACCTTTTGATGTTCTGCATTTATGATAATGCAAAAACGAAAAATATGCAAGTGAGAAAATGTGAATTTTATTTGCAGAGAATTTTTGACTTTTAGGGATCGTAAAAGGTGTTTTGCGGAATGCCGGGTGGGAGACTTCATGGCGCCGTGAAAAAAGATTATGAACCATACAAAAAATCACCCCGTGCACAAGGCGGTGAGCCTTGTGCACGGGGTGATTTGAAAAGAAAAGTTTACTTTCCGTATCTCTTTCTTGCGACATAAGAGGTGTGGAGGGCATGATGTGCCTTCTCGCAACCGTAGGAGCCGCCGAAGTAGTTGTCGTAAACTTCCTTGATGATCGGGTTCTTATGCGACTTGCGCACGGGCATCGCCGCGTCCTGATCGTAGAGCGCTTTCGCACGCAGACCCTTGAGGTCGACGGTGTCGCGCACATGCTGAGGCTGGATCGGCTGACCGCCGCCGTTGACACAGCCGCCGGGGCAACCCATGATTTCGACGAAGGTCCAGTCTGCCTCGCCACTCTTGATCTTATCCATGACCGCCTTCGCGTTCTTGGCACCCGACGCGACGGCAACCTTGATCTGCATGCCGGCGATGTCGTAGGTCGCTTCTTTGACGCCTTCCATGCCACGCACTTCGGCGAAGTCGATGGACTTGTTGTCCTTGCCGGTCAGCACATCGTTCGCGGTACGGAGCGCCGCTTCCATAACGCCGCCCGTTGCACCGAAGATGACGGCGGCGCCGGTATCGACACCGAATGCGGGATCGAAGTCCTCATCGGGAAGCGCGGTGAACTTGAGACCGGCGCGACCGATCATGCGGGCAAGCTCACGGGTCGTGAGTGCGACATCGACATCGGGGATTCCGTCGCCTGCGGCGGACATATCGTCTCTGCCGACCTCGAACTTCTTCGCGGTGCAGGGCATGATCGAGACGACGAAGACATCCTTCGGATCATAGCCCATCTTGTCTGCCCAATAGGTCTTGAGAAGGGCGCCGCCCATCTGCTGGGGAGACTTGCAGGAGGAGAGGTGCGCGAGTTGCTCGGGATAGTAGTATTCGCAGAACTTGATCCATCCGGGCGAGCAGGAGGTAATCATCGGAAGGACGCCGCCGTTCTTCACGCGTCCGAGAAGCTCGGTCGCCTCTTCGACGATGGTGAAGTCTGCTGCGGTGTCGGTGTCGAACACCTGCTCAAAGCCGAGACGGCGGAGCGCCGCGACCATCTTTCCTTCGACATTCGTTCCCACCGGCATGCCGAAGCATTCGCCGAGCGTCGCACGGATTGAAGGCGCGGTCTGCACGACCACATGCTTGTCGGGATCGGAGAGCGCCTCCCACACCTTGTCGGTGTCGTCGCGCTCGGTCAGTGCGGCGGTCGGGCAGACCACGGTGCACTGTCCGCAGGAGATACAGGGCGTCTCTGCAAGGGAGATGTCAAACGCCTGACCGATGCAGGTGTCGATACCGCGGTTGTTCGCACCGATGACGGAGACGAACTGCTCGCGGCAGGCGGCAACACAGCGGCGGCAGAGAATACACTTGTTGTTGTTTCTGACAAGGTGCGGGGTGGAGTAGTCGATCGCGTAGGTCGGCTTGAAGCCCTCGAACGCCTTCGCGTCCACGCCGTACTCATAGCAGAGCGTCTGAAGCTCGCAGTTGGTCGAGCGGGGGCAGGAGAGACAGCTCTTGTCATGGGTCGAAAGGATCAGCTCGAGCGTGGTCTTGCGCGCCTCTCTGACCTTCGGGGTGTTGGTGCGGATCTCCATACCTTCGTTGACGGGGTACACGCATGCGGTGACAAGACCGCGGGCACCGGTGGCTTCCACCACGCAGATACGGCAGGCGCCGATCTCGTTCATCTTCTTCATATAGCAGAGCGTCGGAATCTCGACACCCGCGGCGCGGGCAGCCTCGAGAATCGTCGCGCCCTTCGGCACGCTGACGGCAATGCCGTTGACTTTACAATTGATCATTTCCATTGTTTGCGTCCTCCTTCGATCACTTCTTGGAAATCGCGCCGAACTTACAGCCGGACATGCAGGCACCGCACTTCACGCACTTCGACGGGTCGATCTCGTAAGAGGGCAGTTTGTGACCGGGGGCGATGTAGTCGGTCTTGTGAATGGTGTCGGCGGGGCAGTTCTTCGCGCACTTGCCGCAACCGATACACTTGTCTTTGTCGATCGTGAAGGTGAGAAGGTTCTTGCAGACGCCGGCAGGGCACTTCTTGTCCACGACATGCGCGATGTACTCGTCACGGAAGAACTTCAGCGTGGCGAGGACGGGGTTCGGCGCGGTCTGACCGAGACCGCAGAGGGAGTTTTCTTTGATGTAGTGGCAGAGACTTTCCAGTCTGTCAATATCTTCGAGCGTGCCGTTACCCGAGGTGATCTTTTCGAGGATCTCGAGAAGGCGTCTCGTACCGACACGGCAGGGTGTGCACTTGCCGCAGGACTCGTCGACGGTGAACTCAAGGAAGAACTTCGCCATATCGACCATACAGGTGTCCTCGTCCATGACGATCAGACCGCCCGAACCCATCATACAGCCGATGGCGATCAGGTTGTCGTAGTCGACGGGGGTGTCGATCAGGGACGCGGGGATACAGCCGCCG
>CALAFS010000278.1 GCA_937892405.1 uncultured Clostridia bacterium | reverse complement strand
CATGGATCTTTCCTCCGTTCGTTTCGGGTAAATTCTTCATATCATTATATAATAAACCGAAGAAAAAAGCAAGAGGGGGGAGGGGCGAATTATGAATTATGAATTATGAATTAAGAATGCAGAATTATTTGAGAATGCGGGAGGGGCGGACGGTCACGCGGCGGGGAGCTTTGGCATAGACTGTTCATTGACGAAAAAGTTTTTTGATTTCAAAGCCTTTTTACCGATGGAGGGTATTATGCTTGTTACGAAGCCTTATGACAGAGAGCGCGCGGTGGCTTACGCGAGGAAATGGGCGTTCTCACAGAATCCCCTGTTCGCGGATTTCCGCGGGATCGGCGGCAACTGCACGAACTTCGTCTCCCAGGCGGTCTATGCCGGTTCCTGCCGCATGAATTACAAGCCGATTTACGGCTGGTATTACATTTCGCTCAACGAGCGCTCCGCCTCCTGGGCGGGGGTGGACTATTTTTATAACTTTATCACGGGAAACACGGGGGAGGGTCCCTTCGGCGAAGAGGTCGGGCTCGACCGTCTCGAGGTCGGCGATGTCATTCAGCTCGGCAGAGAGTCGGAGGGGTACTATCACACGGTGATGGTCGTCGGGTTTGAAGAAGAGGATCCGCTGATCGCGGCACAGACCAACGATGCCTTCGAGCGTCCCCTTTCGACTTACGAGTACGATTATGCGAGGTATATCAAAATTCTCGGTGTGAGATTTCAGGCGCCGTCCTCGGACGACTGCTTTGACGGCGTGTACAACGGCACGGCGCTCCTCTCGGACGCCGGCAGTACACAAAAGCCGCCGATGACCCTCCCGTCCGAGGAGACGCCGGAGGGCGGAACGGCTACGATTCCGGAAGGAAACGGGGGTACGGTGCCGCAGGAAGACGCGCGGACGGTGCCCGAGGGAAACGAAGGCGGGACGGTCACGATCCCCGAGACAAACGAGAACGGAGCGGCGGGCGAAGAAAATACCCCCGACACCGCGGAGGGCGGCATCGGGGGCGATGGGCAATAAGCGTTATGCGAGGAGGCGGGCGACCTCCTCCACCGTATCGGCATAGGCGGTAAAGGGGGCGGCGGAAAGCTCTTCCGGCGCGCCGCACCCGTAACGGACGCCGAGCGAGTCGATGCCTGCCGTGCATGCGCCCTCGGCGTCGTATTTACGGTCACCGACCAGAATCGCCGCGTCGCGGGGAATGTCGGGAAAATGCGCGAGGGCGTATTCGATGACATCGCTCTTTTTCTCGCGCGAGCCGTCGAGGGTCGCCGCGCCGACGAAGTCGAAGCGGTCGAGGATTCCGAAAAGGTCGAGAATCTTCCGTGCGAAAATCTCGGGCTTTGAGGTAGCGAGGGCGAGCTTCTTCCCCGCGGCGCGCAGAGTATCGAGCATGGCGGGAATCCCGTCGAACATGCGGTTATCGCACCAGCCGCGCGCGGCGAAAACCTCGCGGAAGAGGGCGAGCGCCAGCTCCCCTTCTTCCTCCGAAAAGCCGAAGGTGCGGATCCACTCCTCCTTGAGGGGCGGACCGATAAAGCGGGTAAGGCTCTCACGCGTGCCATAGTCGACGCCCATCTTATCAAGGGCGTAGGCAAAGGAAGAGACAAGTCCCGAGGTCGGGTCGGTCAGGGTGCCGTCGAGGTCGAAAAGAATGAGGCGGTAGGACTTCATGGTTCGGATTCTCCTTTCGGGGAAGGTGCGGCGTTACCGTCGGTGCCCCGATCGTAAAGGGCGCGCACACCGGTAAGGATATTCAAAAATTCTTCTCTGACATCGGGCGGGGAGAGGATCTCCATACCCGTGCCGAAGCCGAGGACGAAGGAATAGAAGTTCGGGCTGACCATGACGCGCAGGCTGACGCGGAAATGCCCGTCCCCTTCGGGAAAGAAGGTCGGGGCACTGCCGAAGCGGTCGATCATGACGCCGGCGAGCGACTCCGTACAGCGGAGGGTGACAAGTTCTTCCCTTCCGCCGTACATGCCAAAGGTCTTTTCGGAATAATCTGCGGGGTTAAAGCGCATGAATTCGTCCGATATTGTACGCTTTTGTTTGCTTATTTCAAGATTTGTCATCTTGTCGACGCGGAAGTGCTTGATTTTCTTTTCTTCCTCATCAAAGGCAATGAGATAATAATTTTCGTTATTCCATACCATGGCATAGGGGCTGATACGATAGCGCTTTCCGCCGTGGCGAAGGACTTTCTCCTTTTTTGCGTTATATTCGTAGTAGGAGAAGGCGACCTGCACGCCCTCGCGGATCGCGGTATGGAGGATGTCGACATTCTCCATGGCGGACTCGCTCGTCGACTTGACGCGTCCTTCGACATAGACCTGTCTTGAAAGTTCGGCGGCGCGGTGCCTGCCGGCGAAGCGCTCGAGCTTATGAATCAGGGTGATGGATTCTTCTTTCGGAATGAATTTCGAGCTCTGAATGGCGTCGACCAGCATTTTGAGTTCCGGAAGGGTGAAGACGCGCTCGGTGAGGTGATAGCGCGGGGGGCTTGTCCGCATGCGCTCGACGGGAAAGCCGAGGGTGGCGAGGACGGCAAAGTCATCATAAAGCCCCTTCCGCTCGGCACCGATCCCGCGCGAGACGAGGTAGGCACGGATCTCCTCGATCGTGACGCCGTGCGTCTCGTCGGTCTCGTCCATCAGGTATTCAAAAAGAGCGAACAGTTTTTCCTTATGTCCTGCGGATCTCGGCATGTCGGCGTCTCCTCTCGTATTTTTCGTATTTATTGTAGCATATTTTTCGGCGGTTGTAAAGAGAGGGGTTGACTTTTGTATGACTTTTGTTTATAATAAAATATCATTATCAAAGAAAGGAATGCCCCGCAGCAAAAGGTAACGGTTTGTGAAAAAGGCACTCTCCACCATCTATCTTTTTATCGCCGCCCTGATCTGGGGTCTTTCCTTCTCCGCACAGAAGAGTGCGGGTGCGCTCCCCGTCTTTGTGCTGAATGCGGCACGCGCGCTGACGGCGAGCGTTTTTCTGTTTTTCATGATTCCGCTCTTTGACCTTATCACCAAAAGCGGTCGGAATCTTTTCCGCGGAAAATACATCCTTGACTTTACGAAGTCGGAGCTTATCGGCGGGGCGATCTGCGGTACTCTCCTCTTCCTGGCGAACGGTGCGCAACAGCTCGGAATCAACGGTACCGAGCTGTTCGTCGGTGCCACAGCGGGAAAGGCGGCATTTCTCAGCGCGCTCTATGTGGTGATCGTTCCCATCTACGGGATTTTCTTAAAGAAGCCGGTGGTGCCCCGCGTCTGGTGCTCGATCGCGCTCGCGGTGCTCGGCTCTTTTCTTCTTTCTTATAATAAGGAGAGCGGGTTCGGCATTGCCGATCTGATTTTGCTCGGGTGTGCGGCATTTTATGCTCTGCATATCACGGTGGTCGACCGCTTCACGCCTTCGGTGGACGGGGTGCGGCTCTCCTGTATCCAGTTCTTCACCGCGGGTGTGCTCTCGGCGCTCCTCGCCCTGATCCTCGGCTCGCCCTTCGACTTCCCTCTCATTGCGGAAAACATCTTCCCGATTCTCGTGCTCGGTATCGGTGCGAGCGGCATCGCTTACACCGCGCAGATCCTCGGTCAGCGGGACACGCCGCCGGCGGTCGCCTCGCTGATTCTCTCGCTGGAATCGGTCTTCGGCGTGATCGGCGCCGCGATCTTCCTCGGGGAAACGATGACCCCGCGCGAGACGATCGGCTGTGTCGTCGTGTTCCTCTCGGTTCTGCTCGCGCAGGTGGATTTCAAGGCGCTGTTTTCAAAGAAGAAGGAAAAATAAAATCCGATTTTATATAGATCTGCAAAATATTTCAACTATAAAAAGACCGTCAGGGGTGACAATTCCCACTGACGGTTTTTTAAGTTTAAGAATGAAAGAGATCAGGCATCGTAATGAATGTCATAACCGTAATTATCGGCATCCCAGTCAGAACTCTTGGAAATTGCCTGCCACTCCTCTTGGGTTCCTTTATAATATACATTCTTCAATGCACGGCAACCAGAAAACACCTTTCCTCCGACACTTGTAATGCTCTTCGGGATCGTGATGTCCGTAACCCATGTGCACCCCGAAAACGCATAGTTGTAAATCTCATACTTCTTACCGGCAGGAGAGGTTTCCGGTAATATCAGCTTGGCATCGCTTCCCGCATATCCCATCAGATACACATTACTTCCGTCGTCATAGAAGATATATCCGTTTTTATCAATCGTAAGATAGGTGTACTTTATGTCAGCGATAATATGCTTTGCATAATATCCGACATACCCATAATTTTCATTGCCCGCAACAATATTCAAAGTAGACTGATTAATAATTTCAATCAGTTTGTAGCAACCAAAAAATGTAGAATAACCAGTGCTCTTTACGCTTTCCGGAATCACAACACTTGTAAGTTCTGTGCAACGACCAAAAGCACTTTCACCGATGCCTGTAACGCTGTCAGGAATTTCCATGTTTTTAATTCCTGTACACCTATAAAACGCGAAATCGCCAATTCCTGCGACGCCATACGGAAGCACGATACTCGTAAACTGTGTACAACGATAGAACGCATAGTCGTAAACTGTGTACTGCCTTGTTCCTGCGGGAGATGTTTCCGGCAAAACAAGTTCGGTATCGCTTCCTACATATCCAATCAGATACACCTTGCGCCAATCATCATAGAAGATATATCCGCTATCATCTGTGGAAAGATAGGTATCTTTTGCGTTCTTGATAATATGCTTTGCATAATATCCAATATATCCACAGTTGCTGCTATTGGAAGTGATATCCAAAGATGAATAGTTAACGACTTCAATTAACTTGTAGCAACGCTCAAATGCACTATCGCCAATACTGGCAATGCTGCTCGGAAGTGTTACGCTTGTAAGTTCTATGCAATCCAAAAATGCATATCTACCAATGCTAGCCACGCCCTCCGGTATTTCAAGGTTGGTAATCAATGTCCCGTTAAGATACAACTTGTTTGCGTAATACAAAGGATTTGCACCCTCATTTTCAAAGTCGATTGCACACCATTTCGCAATGTCGGTAATATATACGCCCTCCAGCCCTGCACAATAATCATATGCACTTGAACCAAATGCATTTTTACCAATACTTGCTACACTATTCGGTATTTCAATGCTCACAAGTTTTGTGCAACCGGAAAACGCAGAATCGCCAATTCTTGTGACACCATTCGGTATTTTAATGCTCGCAAGTTTTGTACACCCAGAAAACGCTCTTTCACCGATCGTCGTAATGCTGTTCGATATACTGATCTGCGTAATTCCCGAGCAATTTTGGAATGCGGCATTTCCGATACTCTCGCCACCGGTAATGACGACGGTTTTCAGACCGGACGGAATATTGTATAATTTGTAAGAACCGTTGTTATTATACCCGAAGATATAGCCGAAATCTGTATTCTCTGTACCGTCTTTCGAACCGCCGACAAAGGGGAGTGTGATACTTTTAATATTTATACAGCCGCAAAAAGCAGCCCGTCCGATATGCTCAATACTATTGGGTACAACGACATTAGTGAGTCCCGTACATCCTGAAAACGCAGATATTCCAATATTTGTTATATTATTCGGCAATGTAAGACTTGTAACCCCGATGCATCCGGAAAAAGCAGCGTCTCCGATGTTCGCCACGCTATTTGGCAATGTAAGATTTGTAATCCCTGTGCATCCGGAAAAAGCGATATCCCCGATATCTTTTACACTGTTCGGGAGCAAAAGTTTTGTTACGCCGGTGCAATTGAAAAACGCCCCCTTGCCAATACTGCTTACTCCGTTCGAGATATTAACGCTCGTAATCTCCGTGCAACCGACAAACGCATAATCGCCGATATTTGTAACGCCGCTCGGAATCACAACACTTGTAACCAAATTGCCATTAAGATACAACTTATGTGCAGAAGAAAGCGGATTAGAAGAGGAATCCTCAAACTTGATATCAATCCACTTTGCCATATCCGAAATATATACGCCTGTAAGCGCCGTGCAACCGTCAAAAGCTGCACTGCCGATACTCTCAACGCTGCTCGGAATCACAATATCCGAAAGTCCTGAGCACTTTGCAAAAGCCGTACTACCGATTGTTTTAATACCATCCGAAATTCTTATGCTTGTGATTGTTCCGCACTCATAAAATGCGGCCTTTCCGATACTCTCACCGCCGGTAATGGTAACGGTCTTCAAACCGGACGGAATATTGTAGCGAGAACCATAATAACTATACGGATCATAACCGAAGATATAACCGAAATATGTATTCTCTGTACCGTCTTTCTCCGCACCGACAAAAGGCAGTGTAATACTTTCAAGATTTGTGCAACCGCCAAAAGCAGCATTTCCGATGCTTGTAACGCTGTTCGGAATCACGAGGTTTTTGAATCCGGTGCAACCGCTAAATGCATCTTCGCCAATCGTCTTGACGGTATTCGGAAGGACAAGATTTGTGAGTCCTTTACAATTTCTAAATGCCGATTCGCCAATGCTTATCACATTATCCGGGATTCTGATGTCTGTAAGTCCGGTGTAACCGGAAAACGCAAATCTACCGATCTTTGTCCCTCCGGTAACGACCACGCTTTTTAGTTTTAACGGAGCGGCGTCATAGGAATAGCCAAAAATATAGCTTAAACTGCTATTCTCCGCACCATCTTTCTCTGCGCCGACAAAGGGGAGCGTGATACTTTCAATGTTTGAACATCCAAAGAACGCAGACTGCCCGATGCCAGTAACACTGTTCGGAACGACGACATTCGTGAGACCTGTACATCCCGAGAACGCAGATTCCCCGATGCTTGTTACGCTATTTGGTATTGTAATTTTTGTAAGTTCCGTGTAACCAAAAAATGCATATGATCCGATTTTCGTAGTTGTCCCGGGAATAACAAGTTCGGTAATCAAGATGTTGTCAAGATATAAATTATGCGCGAAAAAAAGCGGATTCGCATCCGCATTCGCATGTTCTATCTCACACCACTTTGCAAGATCGGTGATATATACACCGGTCAGTTCTGTACAATCCGCAAATGCCGAAGATTCAATGCTTGTAATGCAACTCGGAATTGTAATTTTCGTAAGTCCTGCGCAACCATAAAACGCACAGATGCCGATACTTTCCACACTGCCGTCCGAAGGGATCACGCTGTTTTTACATCCAAAAACCAATGTCTTTGATTCGGTTTCGATAACGCAATTTCCGTCAGAGTGATAAACGGTGTTTTTGCTATCTACCGTGAGGGACTCTAACTTTTTACAAAGGCAAAACGCATCATAGCTAATCTCTTTTACAGATGCCGGTAGAGAGACCGACGGGAGAATCGTGCACCCATAAAATGCATTGCTTTTGATCGTGGTGAGCGTGCTCGGGAATTCGATTTGCGTCAGAGAATTGCACCCGGAGAATGCCTGAGACTCAATCACCTGCACGCCTTCACGGAAGATCAGGGTGCGGAAGAAAGTATTACCTTGGAAAGCGCGCTCGCCGATTTTCGTAACGGGAAAGCCGTTGATATATGACGGAATGACAAGCGTCGTGGCATCGGACTGCGGATCGGAGAGTCCGGTGATGGTAGCCTCGCCTTCGCTCACTTTATAGGTGAAATCCTCTGCCGAAATTTCCATCCATTTGCCGTAAATGGAGCCGCCGCCAATGAATTTGGTATCTTCGAGAAGGGGCGTCTGGAAATTCGGATCGGTGTACCAACCGTAAAAATGCAATTCTTTTCCGTTTTCTC
>CALAFS010000277.1 GCA_937892405.1 uncultured Clostridia bacterium | reverse complement strand
ATTCCGCCTCTCTCTGACAGACGGAGCACTTTTTGTTTCTGCCGTTTGCCGTGAAGGTGTGCGCGGCAGAGTCGTAAGTGTGCTCGGTACATTCGGTGCAGGCGTGCCAATGCGAGCTGTCGTCACTCTCCCATGCCTCCTGTGCCTTGTGGACAGGGGCAGGGGGATTGTCTTCACCGCCGGTCTCACCGCCGGTTTCACCACCGGTCTCACCGCCGGTCTCACCACCGGTTTCACCACCGGTCTCGCCACCGGTCTCGCCACCGGTTTCGCCACCGGTTTCGCCACCGGTTTCGCCACCGTCGGGCGGCGTCTTGTCTTTGTTGCAGGACGCAAGCATAAAAACAAGTGCGAGCGTCAGAAGCAGAACGGATAAAAGCAGGAAAATACGGTGTTTCATAAGGTATTCCTTTCTTTATTCGGATTTGTGGTCGGAAAATCTGAAATCAAAGGTCATCTCCAACGCGGAAAACAACTTTTGCATGACGGCGTTCGCCGTTTTTGCGATGTCGACGGTGCGGAGCTTCTTGAGGATCGCCTCGGCTTCTTCCTCGGGGACATGATAGACCGAGAATGACATGCGTAAAAAGCGCTCGGTTTTCTTCCTCAGCGTGAAATATTTGTCACACGGGCGCGCCATATAACCGCGCATCATGCCCGCCGTGCCGATCTCCGCCTCGTAAAAATCGCTGTCGCTCCATGACGGATTGTAACTGCCGAATACCTTTTGTAGTTCCGTTGATGTCATCTGATAAATATATTCGGAAAGTTGCGGGGAGGTGTAAGCCTCGATGTAGATCTCCCGCAGATTTTCGTTCTCCTCTGTGATCGCGAGCTGGATTGCCGTCTCCGCGGCATAGATTCCCGCAGGACTGCCTCCCTCCGGCGAAATGCCTCGGGCAATGCCGAACTGGTTGGAAAACATGAACTCGGTCAGCGCGAAGAGCACGCCGTCCTTCGTGCGAAAAATTTTCTAAAAACCCCCGGCGGAGCCCCCCGCCTCTCTGATGATGTCCTGCATGGTCGTTGCGCGGAATCCCCGCTCAATGAACATTTTGACACAGGCGGTGAGAATCCGCTGTCGCGGGTCCTTGTCTTTGACCTTTTGCGTCATTCGATCCTCCTTTAATGATAAATTGGTTTACAACTTGGGTTGCAACTCAATTATAGCAGAAGAAAATGCAAAAAGCAAGAGGAAAAAGAAAAAAGGCGGCTCAAAAGAACCACCCGACTCGTCATCGCCGCGCCGCATATCATCACCCGATTCATCACAACCCCGACAGCTACTCCCGTTCTCCCGAGCCTTCTCCGGCGGGAGAAGGTGTCGCGGCGAGCCGCGACGGATGAGGCGTACCACGAGCGCACACCCTTTCGTTAACCTCTGCACCCACGCACTTCCGCCCCCACTCCCGAGCCTTCTCCGGTGGGAGAAGGTGTCGCGGCAAGCCGCGACGGATGAGGCGCCCCCCCCGTAACCTTCCTTCATACTAACCGATAAGAACCCCGCCGTAACTACCTTAAGAAAACAGCGAAAAAGCCAGCACAACCACCCCAAGAAGCACAAGAACCACACCCGTCACACGGTTCAGCGTCTTCGGCTCGGACTTGTTCGCAATCTTCGCGGCGATCTGCGCGAAGAGCAGGGTAAAGCCGACACAGAGCACGAGCGGGAGCCACTCGGGCGCCCCGCCGATGACGAAATGAGAGAGCGCACCCGTCAGCGCCGTGAAGGTCATAATGAAGACACTGGTGCCGACCGCAGTCTTTAGCTCGTACCCCATCACAGCGGTCAGGAGCAGGAGCATCATCATGCCGCCACCCGCACCGACGAATCCGCAGATAAAACCGACCACCGATCCGCAAACGATGGATTTTATCAGCTTTTCTTTCCTCGAATGCGCCATCATGTCAGCTTTAGTTGTCATAACTGGCTTAACAACAAACTTAATGCCAAGTAACATTGTCATAAAGACAGAGAAATTTCCCATCGTAGAAGAGGGCACAAGACTTGAAACATAGCTTCCGACCACGGTGAAGACGAGCACAGCCGCCATCATCACGGCACCCCCGCGAATGTCGAGATTCTTGTTCTTTCCATAGGTGTAAGCGGAGACAGCACTCGCGAGCACATCGGACGCAAGCGCAATACCCACCGCCGCGTAAGGATCCATGCCGAGAAAGGTCACGAGCATCGGCGTAATCACTGCCGCCGCACTCATACCGGCAAAACCCGTGCCCACCCCGGCACCCAGCCCGGCGAGCAGGCACACGAGAATTATCTTTCCGTACTCCATGATTCTTTTCCTCTTTGTTGCTTCGCGGTGTCCGCGATTTTTGTGTGCAGGCGGAGGAATTCCGCCTTTTCCTCTTCGGTGAAGTCGTCGAAGAGCATGCGGGAGAATTCCCGTTGCATTTCCATGCCGGCGTCAATGATCGGCTCCGCCTCCTCGGTCAGGGAGAGGTGAATACTCTTTCTGTTCCCGGCGATTTTCCTTCCTTTGATAAGTCCTCGCGAGGACAGGGAAGCGACGGAGAGCGAAACCTGCGATTTCGGAATCCGTCGGATCTTCGCGATTTCTGCGGCAGTGTCACGGATCGGATTGTTCGCGAGAAAGAGCAGAATGTCACATTCCGCGGCAGTGAGAGAAAATTTTGAGAGCAACTTCTTGCGGAAGGCGGCATAATCGCTCTCGATCGCCATCACATGATCCCAAAAATTGCTGACAGTCATACAATTCTCCTTCTAACTAACTAAAAAATGCAATTCCCGTTGCTTTCGTGAGAAAACCAGCGCAGAAGGCGTCAACGCGGTAGCTAAAGTCTACCATGAGTTTAGTTCAAAATAGAACAATTGTCAACCGGAAAAACGAGAAATTTACAAAAAGAATACATTTGCCCCCTCTTTTTCTCGGAATCTCGTTCATACCCACGCCTTACCTTTGACGACCGCGTCCCGTTTTTTCTCCCGAAATGTCGAAATTTTACACCGAAAAGTGGGGAACGGAAAACACTTTGTGCATGTTCAACAAAAGAAAAAATGAAACTTGTGCAGATTGCGAATTGAATTTCCTACCTTATTGTGTTAAAATAAATACAACCGATGGAGCCTCTGTCAGGAAAGGTATAGATTTCCTGACAACCGGGAGGACGAAAAAAAGAGCCTGCAAATCCGCTTGCAAGCCCTTTTTCCGAGGTTAACCGATTCCCAAATACCCAAAAATCTGAGAAAAGCCGCTGTCAATAAAGGTATACTTTTACTGACACTCTATATTTTTCAAAAAATATGAGGGACAGCGGGACTTTTGCGCGTCGTTTTCTGAGTAAAGGAGGCAAAGAACATAAGCGCGGGTTCGGTAGGCTCCGATTGCGGCAAAAGGTACAAAATTTATATTTGAAAGGGACAAAACATGAAAACAAAGAGTAAACTCCTGACTTTACTCCTGACCCTGGCACTTCTCTGCGGGCTTTTCACGATGATCGTGGCGAACGCCGCGACACCGGAGGGCGGCGATGAGCAGGTTCTTCCGTCGGTTGGATTCGGCGTGAACTACAACAACGGAACCGACAACATTTACAAAGAAGCAAATCTTGAGGCGTTCGGTCGTTCCGGTGTGGTAACAACCGTGGACGGGGAAGAGCGCTATCGCTATGTCGCGACTCCTACGACGATCAGCAGCGGTATCACGATGAACCCGAACAGCAGCTTCCTGAACATCGGTGCTCCGTTCAAATCGGTGTATAAATTCTCTGCCATGAAGTATTTCTCGTATGAGGTGGATGTTTCCTTCGAGAATGTACCGGCGACCGGCGTATTTTCTCTCAATGTGCGCTTTGGCTCTAATCAGCCTACCAACAGCGCTGCACTGACTCTTCAGAATGTGAACGGAAAGCTCGCGATCACCATCGGTGGGCAGACTTATGCACAGCATTTCGACGAGCTTGAGTGGGTACATATCGCTTGGGTAGTCGGTGTGAACAATGAGGACACGAGCAAATGCCCTGCGACCCTTTATATCAACGGTGAACCCTTCTACACCTGCGAGGGACTTTTCAATCAGAAGCTCATTTATCAGACGAGCGACCTCCGCTTTGAACCCAATAAGAGTGCTGCGGTGAATGTGCCTGACGCTACGATGCTGTTCC
>CALAFS010000276.1 GCA_937892405.1 uncultured Clostridia bacterium | reverse complement strand
ACCGTCGGCGCCCCCGCCGGAGGGGGAGGCCCCCCCGCCGAAAAAGCCGGACGCTATGGACGGCATCGACAAGGAGGCGCGTTTCAGCACCCGCTATTTCACCGTCTATTATGATAAAGACGGAAATCTTCTGCGCGCCGATACCGCGGCGATCCACGCCGTGAACGAGGAAGAAGCCGTCGCCTATGCGACGGCGGCGCTCGCGGACGGAAAGGCGCGCGGCTGGTCGGATCGCTACCGCTATAAGGTCTTCGCGACCGACGGGGGCGAAGCCGTTACCTTTGTCGACGGCGGCGTGCAGAGAGAGCAGGCGAAGAGCTTTGCCCTCGGGGCACTCGGCGTCCTCGGCGGCGGGTGCGTGCTCGTCACGCTCCTGACCGTGATCTTCTCCGGCGTGGCGGTGAAGCCCGCGGCGGAGAGCTACGAAAAGCAAAAGCGCTTTATCACCGACGCGAGCCACGAGCTGAAAACCCCGCTCACCCTCATCATGACGAATGTCGACATCGCCGAGAGCGAGCTCGGCAAGAGCGAATGGCTCGACGATATCCGCACCGAAGGCGCGGGTATGAGCGCCCTCATCGGGCAGATGGTCTCCCTCTGCCGCATGGACGAGGAGCACCCCGCCCTCACGACGGCGCCCTTCTCCTTCTCGGACGCAGTGCTCGACGCCGTCTCCGAGTTCGAGCCGCTCGCCGCCGCGAAGGGAAAGCACCTCTTTACCGATATCACTCCCGATGTGACGGTCACAGGGGACGAGGGCGCGATCCGACGCGTCATCTCGATCCTTCTTGACAACGCGGTCAAATATTGCGACCCCTCGGGAAAGATCGTTGTTACCCTCACGGGCAGGCACCGCCCGACTCTCACAGTGACAAATGACTACAAGGACGCCGCCTCTGCCTCGCCCGAACGCTTTTTCGACCGCTTCTATCGCGCCGACGCGGCGCGCACCTCGGGGAGCGGCTTCGGCATCGGACTCTCGATCGCCAGAGCGACGGTTGACGCCCATCACGGGAAGATCGACGCCTCGGCACCCGACGGCGGGCATATCGCCTTCCGCGTGAGCCTGAAAGAGTAAATCGCGGCGCCACGCAGAAAAACGGAAAGAAAAGTTTACAAAACAATGCGGATTTCATATTCCGCATTGTTTTGTTTATGAAAAACATGCGAAAGAAACAAGATTTTTCAACGCAAAGGCATTGACAAATCTTGTTTCTTGTATTACAATAGAATGTCGTATGCGGAAGCGCTGTCAGAAATCGTATGATTTTGCTGACAGCGTTTTTGCAGGAGAAAAATCGGCTTGCAAACGGAAATTTTCCTGCGCAAACCCATGTCAGGAAAACTATACCTTTCCTGACAAAATCTGTTCCGTGAAAAAAGAAAGAGAGGAAAAAAGCAATGCACACTTCCAATGCGGGTGCGAGATGGGCGAAGATCGCGGCGATCCTTTGTCTTCTCGCACTTTTGATTTCCACCTGCTTCCTGCTCGGCTCCTGCGGCGGCAATGAGACGCCCGAAGGACCCGACAACAGCGATGTCACGCCCGACCCGAAGCCGGACGATAAGGACGACACCGATCCGAAGCCCGACGATACGGGCAAGACCGATCCGAAACCGGAAGAGAAGAAACAGGAATTCACTCTTACCTTCATGATTGACGGGGAGGTTTATAAGACCTTTAAGGTCAAAGAAGGGGATACCTTTACCGATATTCCCGACCTGCCCGAGTTCCCGGGTTATATCGGATCTTGGGAAAAATCTTCCTTTGAAAATATTAAGGAAAATATGACCATCCGCGCCGACTATACCCCTGCCACCTACACGCTGACCTTTGATTATGCGGGCGCGACCGAAGGGACGGAGACGACGAGCGCAGAGGTCACTTATGACTCTTCGATCGGCACGCTCCCGACGCCGAAGAAGGAAGGCTATACCTTCGACGGCTGGTATATCGGCGAGGAAAAAATCGACCGGTATACCCGGTGGGAATACACCGAGAACAAGACGGCGACCGCGCACTTTGTCGATTATTATTCCGAAGGACTGTCGTATGTGAGAGGCGGTTCGGAGAATTATGAGGTTACCGGCATCGGTACCTGCACCGATACCGACATCGTCGTCCCCGCAACCTATCAGGGCATGCCTGTCACCGGTGTCGGATATGCCGCGTTCGAGAACAATACGCAGATCACGAGCGTGTGCTTCGGCGAGAATGTCTATTTCGTCGGCAACTATGTTTTCAGAGGCTGCACTTCTCTTCGGAGCGTGACCTTCCTGCATACGGCGGGCTTGTCCGATGGCTTCAACCCGAGTTACGGCAGTTACGGTTATCATATGTTTGAAGGCTGTACCGCTCTTGAAGATCTGACGGTGCCGACCTATATTCTTGCACCGATCCTGGACAACAATTACTTCTACGGCAATCTGAAGCACCTTACGACGACCGCCGGCGAAACATTCCCGCGCCTTCGGAATATGAGCGAGCTGGAGACGGTAGTCATCAACGAGGGCGTGCGCACCATGGCATACGGAACCTTCCAGTGGGATCCCTCTTATTCTTCGAGGGAGTCGCATCTGACCTCCGTTACTCTGCCCGAGAGCCTGACGGAGATCCCGGAAGGGGCATTTTGCCACTGCCGTGCCCTGACTTCCGTGAAGATCGGAAAGAATGTGACGAGCATCGGTGCGGCTGCCTTCGGCGATACCGCGGAGAACCTTGTGATCGAGCTTTCTCCCGAGAACACCTCCTTTACTTATAAGGACGGTTGCCTGATCGAAAAGGCGAGCGGAACGCTCCTCCTCTTAAAAGGAAACTATATCCTTCCGACCGACGGCTCTCTCAAGGTGATTACGAATGGCGTCTTCTCGGGATTTGATCTGACCGAGATTCTGATTCCTGCGTCTGTGACGACCATTGAAGCCTACGCTTTTGCAGGTTGCGGGAACTTAAAGAAGTTTCTCGTCGCGGACGGCAGTCTTCTCACTGTCTGCCCACGCGACGCATTTGAGAACGATCCCGAGATCGCGAAGGTTCCGCTTGCCGTGGTTTCTTCCTTTACGAGGGTGAAGGAACTGACCGTTATCGGCAGCGGCGCGTTTGACACGGACTTCTCCGGTGCGCGCGTAGAGCGCCTGATTCTCGGCGACGGAATCACTTCGGTCGGTAAGAGCGTTCTGGCGAACAACAAGACGATTCAATATGTGAAGCTCGGTAGCGGTATCACCTCGATCGGAAAAGAAGCCTTCTATAACTCTTCTCTCACCGAGATCGACCTCTCCGAAGGACTTCTCACGATCGGCGAGAGTGCGTTCAAACAGTGCTATTCTCTTCGGGAAATCACGATTCCTTCGAGTGTGACCTCGATCGACGAGAACGCATTCTTTATAAACCAAAATTACGGCACTCCGGCACTTTCCCGCGTGAATATTTCGGATGTTGAAAAGTGGGCGAGCATCTCTTTTGCAAACGATTATGCAAACCCGCTGTTCGTCGGCCATCGCCTTTACAAGGACGGGCGCGAGGTGACTACCATCGCTTTCACTACGCTGACAAAGATCGCGGACTATGCGTTTGACGGCTGCCGCAGTCTGACCTCGGTATCCTTTGAGCCGACGGTACAGGAGATCGGAAAATATGCATTTACCGGCTGTATCAACCTGCGCGCGGCAGACTTCATGAGAAAGGAAGGGGAGACGAAACCCCTGGTGATTGACGAGGCTGCCTTCTGGTATTGCCGCGCTCTCCCCGGGATCACCCGCGCAGTGAACCTCACGAAGGTCGGGGCAAAGGCGTTCGCCTACTGTTACAGCATGGTCGAATTTACGATTCCCGCGAGCGTGACCGAGTTTTCGAGCGATGCTTTCTACAACAATTCCAACATGAAAGAAGTGACGAATCTCTCCTCCGCCGTGAACGGTTCCGTCTTCGGTGACAAACTTCTTGCCGAGGGCGCCGAAAGCAAGATTGTCCGCAAGAATCATACCATCTTCTACAATCAGAACGGAACCTATTACCTGATCGGCACGGATGCGGGCGGTCAGCTTGCCGACTACTACACGCTGCCGAGCGACATCAACGGAGAGCCTTACATCGTTGCCTCCTACGCATTCACCGGTACGCCGTTCAAGTATATCACCGTTCCCTCGACGGCGCAGATCACCCAGTTCTACAACTACGCTTTTGCGGGGTCCGGCATTTGGTCTCTGAGCGTGTATCTCGCGCTGGATAATTATTCGAGCTACCTGTGCTACGCATGCGAGGATCTTCAGAAAGTTACCTTCACCGGCGGGACCGTGGCAGCATACGCATTTGATTCCTGCACTTCTCTTACGACTCTGAATCTCGGCAATGTGACATGGATCGGCCGGAGTGCATTTGCCGGCTGTACTTCGCTTGCCGAAGTGACTCTCCCCTCCACGCTGGGAAGTTTCGGGAACGACAGCTATCAGTTCGAGGACTGCACCGCCCTTACGAAAGTTGTGATCTCCGAAGGCATCACGAGCCTGCCGTCGCGCATCTTCTACGGTTGCACTTCGCTTGCCGAGGTGACCCTTCCTTCGACGATCACGAGCATCGGTTACTCCGCCTTCAGCAGTGCGCCAACGGGTCTGCAGATCTACTTTGCCGGTACCGAGGACGCGTGGAACGCTGTTTCCGGTCTCGATAACGCAGGGCTCCCGGAGAATGTAGCCTACCACTTCGAGAGCACGGGTCCCGAGGAAACGGAAGAATAAACAATATCGCGCGACATCGTCGCAAAAACAAAAACAAAGGGCATGCCCGATCTCGGGCATGCCCTTTTTGCGCGAAAACCACTCCGGGGCGAAACATTCCGAAAAGACTTTTTCACCGAACAATCCGCCACAGTGAAGGTATCATTGTTTAGCCAAGGCTCCCTTGTGTAGTACTTCGACGAAATCGTCGAAGTACCGGGGAGCTGTCGCCGTAGGCGACTGAGGGATTGTCACCGTTATGTAGAATTATTACAAGCCTTTCGCTTTACACTCACTTGACGCTTCTATTATGCCGAAGTATCAAACAACGAAAAAAATTTTTGAGTTTTTTTCGCAAACACAATTTTCTTAAGTGCGAATTAAGGACAGGGCAGTACAATAAGGGCACAAAAGACAAAAAGGAGTGACGATCTTATGAAACCCATGGTCAAAAACATTCTCTTATCCCTGGTCTGCCTGCTTTCCGCGGCACTTTTGGCTTTCGCCTTTGTGGGGGCGGCGCTTCCCGCCACACCGGGAAACGGGGAGATGACACCCGGCATGAGCGACCGCGCCGATCCGCCCGCGCGTCCCGGCGAGGATACGGCAGGGGAGGACGATACCCCGATCACGGACAATAAGATCACCGAGGGGACGACCGAGACTCCGCCCACACCTCCCGACGGCAATCTGCCGACCGGCGGCATGACCGGCGGCACACAGCCGGGAGGACAGCCGGGCGACCCGATGGGCGGCGGAAATAACAACACGCTCCCGATGATCCTCGCGATGGTGGGCGGCGCCGTGTTTGCCTTCTCCCTTGCCGCGCTGATCTTCACAAATACAGGAAAAAAGAAAGAAAAGCTTACAAAAGGAGGGGTAGGACATGACGCCGATCTGTCGGTTTGAGAGAATCGAGACAAAGTATCTGATTACCGAAGAGCAGAGAGAACGCCTTCTCTCCCGCACGGCGGGGCGCGTCAGCGCCGACGAATACGGGAAGAGCCGGATCGCCAATGTCTATTTCGACACGCCCGATCACAGGATCATTCGCCGCTCGCTCGAGAAGCCGGTGTATAAAGAAAAACTCCGCCTCCGCAGTTACGGGACACCCGAGGGGCGCGAGGCGACGGTCTTCCTCGAGCTTAAGAAAAAGTACCGCGGCGTGGTCTATAAGCGGCGGGAGCCGATGACCTACGGCGAGGCGACCGACTTTCTGAAACATCCCGTACCCGAGACACAGATCGAGCGGGAGATCGCGAGATTTCTTTCGTTTTACCCCGACATTCAGCCCGCAATGTATCTTGCCTATCGCAGAGAGGCATTCTTCGGGTGCTTTGATCCCGGGCTTCGCCTGACCTTCGATACCGACATTCGCTATCGGGAAGAGGCAGCGGAGCTTTCCCGCGGGGTCTATGGCAGAGAGCTTCTCTCCCCGGGGCAGGTGCTCCTCGAGATCAAGGTCGGCGGTGCCATGCCGCTCTGGCTCTCGGAGATCCTCTCGGAAGAGAAGATCTTTCGTACCTCGTTTTCCAAATACGGGCGCGCCTATCAGCAAATTTGTAAAGAAAAGAGTACAAAATACAAGAAAACGGAGGAAATTCGCTATGCCTGACCTCTTCGGAAATGTATTTGAGAACGGCTCGACCGTCGGCACCTTTTTGCTCGCGATCCTTGTCGCGCTGGCCATCGGCGCTGTCTTTGCCGGGGCGTCTCTTCTCCTTCGCGGGGAGAGTCGGAGCCTGCTCTTCGCCCTCTTCTTTCTGCCTGCGGTGATCGCCGTCACCATCATGAGCGTGAACGGCAACATCGGCGCCGGCGTCGCGGTCGCGGGGGCGTTCTA
>CALAFS010000275.1 GCA_937892405.1 uncultured Clostridia bacterium | reverse complement strand
GGGCTTTATTCTATTTTTTTCTTTTTCTTCACCCCAACTATTGACAAAGAGCCAAAAAAATCCGTAAACCGAAAATTGGTTTACGGATTTTTTGTTATACATGTCTCACTGCGGAAAACACGATGGGATTCCGCAAGATATTCATGCCTTTTCGGATCAATACATGCCGTCCATGCCGGCGGGGGCGGCGGGAGCCGCGGGCTTCTCTTCCTTCTTCTCCGCGACGACAGCCTCTGTCGTGAGGACGGTGGAGGCGATGGAAACCGCGTTCTGAAGAGCGGAGCGCGTGACCTTCGCAGGATCGACAATACCGGCGGCGACCATGTCGCAATACTCTTCCTTGTAAGCGTCGAAACCGTAGCCGATCTTGCCGCTCTCGCGGATCTTCGCGATGATGACCGAGCCGTCAAGTCCGGCGTTCTCGGCGATCTGCTTCATCGGTGCGGTCAGGGCACGGGCAACGATCTGTGCACCTGTCTTTTCGTCGCCGTCAAGGGTGGCGACGACCTTCTCCACGGCGTCGATGACATTGACAAGAGCGGTACCGCCGCCCGCGACAATGCCCTCTTCGACCGCCGCCTTTGTGGCGTTCAGAGCGTCCTCGATGCGGAGCTTCTTCTCCTTCATCTCGACCTCGGTTGCCGCGCCGACCTTAATGACGGCGACGCCGCCCGCGAGCTTCGCGAGACGCTCAAGGAGCTTTTCCTTATCGAATTCGGAAGTGGTGACTTCAAGAGCCGAACGGATCTGCGCGACTCTGTCGGCAATCGCGGATTTGTCGCCCGCACCGTCGACGATAATCGTGTTTTCCTTCGTGACTTTGACCTGACGCGCTCTGCCGAGCTGTGCGACGGTCGCGTCCTTCAGTTCAAGACCGAGCTCGGAGGTGATGACCTCGCCACCCGTCAGAATGGCGATATCACGGAGCATTTCCTTGCGTCTGTCACCGAAGCCGGGAGCCTTCACCGCGACGACGGTAAAGGTGCCGCGCAGCTTGTTCAGCACAAGGGTGGTGAGAGCCTCGCCCTCGACATCCTCGGCGACGATCAGGAGCTTCTTGCCCGACTGAACGATCTGCTCAAGCAGGGGGAGGATCTCCTGAATGTTGGAGATCTTCTTATCGGTGATCAGAATCAGGCAGTCGTCAAGGACGGCTTCCATCTTGTCGGTGTCGGTTACCATGTAGGGGGACAGATAGCCGCGGTCGAACTGCATGCCCTCGACCACCTCGCTGTAAGTCTCGGCGCTCTTCGACTCCTCGACGGTGATGACGCCGTCGGCGGTCACCTTATCCATCGCGTCGGCAATCAGATTGCCGATCTTCTCGTCGCTCGCGGAAACGGCACCGACTCTCGCGATGTCGTCTCTGCCGCTGACCTTCTTCGCCTGTGCCTTCAGCTCGGCAACGGCGGCGTCGGTCGCCTTGAACATACCTTTGCGTAGCACCATCGGGTTCGCACCCGCGGTGACATTCTTCATTCCCTCGTGAATGAGTGCCTGTGCGAGCAGGGTGGCGGTGGTGGTACCGTCGCCGGCGGCGTCGTTCGTCTTCGTCGCGACCTCACGCACGAGCTGTGCGCCCATGTTCTCGGCGGCACAGTCAAGCTCGATCTCCTTCGCGATCGTGACACCGTCGTTCGTAATCAGGGGTGCGCCGAATTTCTTGTCGAGTACGACATTTCTGCCCTTCGGGCCGAGGGTAATTTTGACAGTGTCGGCGAGCTTATCGACACCGCGAAGCAGTGCGGCTCTTGCGTCCGCACCGTAATAAATCTCTTTTGCCATGATAATCTCCTCTTTTCTCTCTGTTATCCGTTATTCCACAACGGCAAGGACATCGGACTGGCTGACGATGCTGTATTCTTCGTCGTCGAGCTTTACTTCCGTGCCCGAGTACTTTCCGGTGATGACCTTATCGCCGACCTTCAGCGTCATTTTGACTTCTTTTCCGTCAACCATGCCGCCGGGACCGACCGCGATCACCTCGGACACCTGGGGCTTTTCCTGTGCCGAGCCGGGGAGCAGAATGCCCGCCTTCGTGGTTTCCTGCGCTTCCACGCGCTTCAATACGACCTTATCAAACAACGGTCTGAGTTTCATTGTGATTTCCTCCGTTTGTTTTTGTTGCTTTAGCACTCACAATAATTGAGTGCTAACCCTTACAGCTTATATTGTATACTAACCGACCCGAAAAATCAATAGTTTTCCTTACTTTTCACAATTTGTTAACAAATTCCTTATCACACGAGGT
Source organism: uncultured Clostridia bacterium (assembly GCA_937892405.1). Taxonomy (GTDB): domain Bacteria; phylum Bacillota; class Clostridia; order Oscillospirales; family CAG-272; genus UBA1740. The sequence goes on along the minus strand of CALAFS010000275.1, from coordinate 4,314 downwards.
CGCGGCGTAGGATTTCGAGGATTTTTTTCTCTTCCCTTGAGACCTTGACCTGTGTGAGTCCGAGAACCGCCGCGGTGCGCGACTGGGAAAAGTCGCGGAAGTAGCGGAGAAGGATCAGCTGTTTTTGTTTTTCGGGCAGTTTTTCGAGCGCCATGCGAAGCGCGAGGCGGTCGAAATCCCGTCCGGGGGCGTCCTCGTCGAAGACGGTGCCGCCGAGGGTGGTCGGGTCGTCGTCATCGTAGGCGTGCTCATCGAGCGACCTGACGGGGCCCGACGCGAAGATCGCGCCGGCGGCATCCTCGCGGCTGACCCCGACGGCGGCGGCAATGTCGTCGATCGCGGTGCTCTCGCCGGTGTTCATTCTCCGCTCGCGCTCGGCGTTCAGAATGGCGGAGAGACGCTTTTCTTCCCTCGATACCTTGATCAGCCCGTCATCACGCAAAAAGCGCCGGATCTCCCCGAAAATCAGGGGGACGGCATAGGTGGAGAAGGCGCACTCGCGGGAAAAGTCGAAGGTGTTCATCGCCTTGACCAGTCCGACATTCCCCGTGTCGACAAGCTCCTCAATGTCGCGGTAGCGCCCCGCGAACTTTCCGGCGATATGATAGACGAGCGGTCGGTTCAGAAGCACCAGCTCCTCGCCCGCCTCTCTGTCCCCCGCTCTGTACGCCTTCAGGAGGGGGATATTCTTATCGTAGCCGCTGTTTTTTTCCGTCGGGTGACTCATGTGACCTCACATCGCGTCACGGGTGCAGAATTTTTCTCATCAGGACGGTTGTCCCTTTTCCCACCCGCGATTTTACCGTGAGGGAATCGGTAAAGCTCTCCATCACAAGAAATCCCATGCCGCACCGTTCGCCCTCGGGTCCCGTCGTATAAAAGGGCGTGCGTGCACGCTCCACATCGGGGATCCCGCACCCGTTATCCGAGATCTCAACCGAGATCTCACGCGCGTCATAAAGGCGGACGGATATGTAGATATAGCCGATCTGCCCTTCGGGCAGGTCACGGTAGGCATGGACGATACAGTTCGTGACCGCCTCGCTGACCGCGCACCTGAGATCGGCAAGCTCTTCTACCGTGGGATCCAGCCCCGCCGCGAAGGCGGAGACGATGCTCCGCGCGACGCTCTCGTTTTCACTCCGTGCGTCAAGACGCACCTTCATTTCATTGATGACCCGTTTCATTTCGGATTCCTTCCTTTTATATATATCGTGCGGTCAGCGTCTCACTGTGATATTCTTCATTTTCTCGACGCCGGAGAGCAAAATCAGACGCTCGAGACGGGGAGAGAGTCCCACGACCTGCACCGTCGCCCCCATCTCCATCGCAATCTCGGCTCGTCCGAGAATCAGTCCGATCCCCGAGCTGTCCATGAATTTTACCCCGGAAAAATCGAGAAGAAGGACATCGGGATGGCTCTCGAACATCTTTTTGTCGATTTTTTCCCGCAGGGTGCGGGCGGCGTGGTGGTCGATCTCTCCCGGCAACAGTGCCCGCAGTTTATGCTCTTCTTCGTAGATGCGGATCTCTTCGTTCATATTCCTTGCCTTTCGGAAGTCTTTTTTCCTATTATAACAATCCGAAAGCGTGAAAGTTGTCACTTGCTGACGGGGGGTAAAATTTTCCCGCCTTCTCCGTCGATCAGATGGAGTTTTTTCAGAATGTTGCGGCGGATCCGCTGTTTTCTCTGCTTGTAGGTGGTTTCGGAACACTCGGCACGGCTGCCGGCGTAGCCGGTCTTTGTCCCGATCTCCTCGATATAGAGCCTCGCCTCTGCCGCGTCGCGGCACTCTTCCCTCGCCGCCTCAAGGATCCGGCTGTTTAAGTACTCATACTCCATTCGCATGCGGTAATTGCCCCGCCCCTCGCGCAGTGTCTCCTCCCTGCGTGAAAAATCGAGGCACAGCCCCACAAGGATCGTGTCAAGCCCTGTCGGAATCTTCAAAACAGTATCGTCCTGCATCGGCTTTCCTCCAGCTCGGCGCGAAGGTCATCGAGCTTCCCTTCCAGCTCCCCGAGCGTATCCAGTGCGGCGTGCGCATCCTCGACCAGTCCTTCCAGCGAGGTGACGAGTTTCTTCGGGTCGCCGCCCACGGTGCAAAGCGTCTCGACCACCATATCGCGGATGTTCAGTCTTTGATCCACCTCACGGATCTTTTCGGCAATGCGGCGAATGTCCGTGCGGATCTCCCCCGGCGTACGATAAAGCGTGCCGCCGTAGGGATATTCAAACTCTTCTGTTCTCATGATTTTTTCCTTTCCTGTATTTTTCGCTTCCGCGCCTCCTCCCCGGCGGAGCGGATCGTTTTCTGTCGCAAAGTCACTTGCCATGTGAAAAACAATTAATAAGTAACCTGTTGCGTGACTATAATAGCAGAAATAAAGTCACTTGTCAAGTGATTTTTTGAAAAAAGTGAGAATTTTTCAGAAAAACTATTGCATAGCAAGTGACTTTATGCTACAATATAGTCGAAAAAGTAACATAAGGCGTGATTTTTTGACAATAAAAAGAAAAAAACGATAACAAGCGAGGAGAAAACAAATGCTGTCCAACAACCTTCACAAGTTCCGCAAGCAAGCCGGGCTGACGCTCGAAGAGGTCGCCGAAAAGATCGGCACCAGCAAGCAGACCATTCATCGCTACGAAAACGGCGTGATCTCCAATGTCCCGCCGGACAAGGTGGAAGCCCTCGCCCGCGTGTTCGGCACGACCCCCTCGGAGCTGATGGGATGGGAATCGGAGAACCCCCTCTATTCTTTTCCCAACATTCATCCGATCACAACGAAAAAGCTCCCCATGCTCGGCAGGATCGCCTGCGGAAAGCCGATCTATGCCGAAGAGGAACACGAAAGCTATGTGATGGCAGGGGCGGCACCTGACGCCGATTTTTGCCTGAAGGCGGTCGGTGATTCCATGGTCGGCGCGCGCATATACGACGGGGATCTCGTCTTTATCCGCTCGCAGGAGAGTGTCGACAACGGCGAGATTGCCGCCGTGATTATCGACGACGAGGCGACGCTGAAGCGGGTATATTTCTATCCCGAGAAGCAAAAACTCATTCTCTCGCCCGAAAATCCGCACTATGAGCCGCTCGTCTTCCTCGGCTCGGAGCTCGACCATATCAAAATCATCGGAAAGGCGGTCGCCTTCCAGAGCGTGATCCGATAATTTGCGCGTGTTTTCCGGCGTGTTATTTCATGTTTTTGCGAAAAAGTGAAATAACGGCGGCATTTTGCGGTGGATATTTCATTTTCGGGTAAAGTATTTTTTGAAAACCTCCGGTGCTCGTGGGAGCGTGAAATGGATTCTTTGCGTTAGCTCGGGTCGTCGAGGGCGCCGACCCGCTCGCAAATTATAAATCATGCGTTGTGTAAACAATCTGACGAATTCAAAAAGACAATTGATCGACAACGACGGGTAATTTCAACTCCCCGGAAAGCAAAAAGTAGATTCGTTAACCATTTGCCAAAATCATGGGAGCACCAATTTTCTGTCGTTACATGGAGATAAAAATGGAAAGCGAAACAGAAGTACCAAAGCGAAAAAAGATTCGTTTGGAGAAATACGATTACAGCTCCGTCGGGGCGTATTTTATTACTATATGTATCAAGGGCAGAAAACAAATCCTTTCGGATATTGTAAAGGGCAAGACCGACTCATCCCGTGATCCGACCTTCAATGACACCGATCCTCAAAAAATCCCGCACATACAATTGACCGAAATCGGAAAAATCATTGAAAAAAATCTGTTATCCGCCGAAAATATGCCCGGTGTTAAAATTGATCGGTATGTTATCATGCCGGATCATATTCATGCGATTCTTTTTCTCAATAAAAAGAGAGCAAACGAACCGGAAAACGAAACAAAAACGAGATGTCAAAGTACCGCGCCATATAATAAAGTGCTTCCGCGCGTTATTGCCGTGTTCAAAAGGCTTTGCAACAAAGAGGTGGGAGACGATATTTTCCAACGCGGATATTTTGAACATATCATCAGGGGAAACGAAGATTACAAAGAACATATAAATTATATATACGAAAATCCGATCCGTTGGTATTATGATAAAGGATATGAAAAAGTGTAGAGCGTGAGAGGCTCGCGGGGGCGTGAGATGGATTCTTTGCGTTGGCTCGGGTCGCCGGGGGCGCCGACCCCTACGGGCGTGGGGCGCTCGTTGGAGCGGGTGATGGATTCTTTGCGTTGGCTCGGGTCGTCGGGGGCGCCGACCTCTACGGGCGCGGGAGGCTCGCGGAGGCGTGAGATGGATTTCTTGCGTTAGCTCGGGTCGTCGGGGGCGCCGACCCCTACG
>CALAFS010000274.1 GCA_937892405.1 uncultured Clostridia bacterium | reverse complement strand
TCTTCTTTGCCCCATGCGGTATAGCAGGGGGTGTTTGTCGTTGTCACTTGTCCGTCCTCACCGATCTCGAGAAGCTCCGAGGTCGTGGGATCCACGATCCTGACATTGCCGAAGAGCTTTCGGATGAGCCGGTAGGACTCGGGGGTAAAGGCGTCGTCCGCCGCGATCTTTTCGAGGCTGCGGGCGACGACCTCGTCGTGAATGTCGGTGAAATGTCCGAGGGCATAGATGTAATCTTCTCCGCGTGCCGGCCACACAGTCATGGCACGGAGTCTGTGCCAGCGGTAACTGTGGTGCACGGGGATCAGCACCTCCATCTCGACGACCGGGTGCTTTCTCGTTGTATTCCGCATGGCGGCGACCAGACGGTTCCAGTCCTCTTTTCCGAGGAGCTCGACGCTGTCACCCTCTTTGATGTAAAGTTGTCTTTGCAAATGTCCCTCTTCGCTGTCGTTTGTATAGGTAACTTTTTGCAGAGTCGCGTCGTATTCAAAGCGGATACCGCCGCACTCATTGGCGAAGAATTCTTTTTTGATCCGCTCGTTTTCGATCAGACGGGCGGCGCGGTCATCGAGGGGCAGGGACTTCTCCGAGAGCATTTCGCCCGCGAGGGAGACCGCCTCGTTTTTGAAGTTGTAGTCGCGTGCCGCCCGCCCGACGCAACCGGGGAGCTCGTCTGCGACCTCTTCGAGACAACGGATCAGAAGGGGATTGAAGGCGCCGCACTCTCCGTTCACGATCATCCGGATCGCCACCTCGTGCGGGAAGGCTTTTTTATAACAGCGGTCGCTCGTCAGTGCGTCGTACACATCGGCAAGGGAGACGACCTGCGCCGCGATGGGAATGTCGTCCCCACGCAGTCCGTCGGGGTACCCCTTGCCGTCCCAGCGTTCATGGTGATGCCGTACGATCGCGTGCGCGATCTCCATCAGTTTCTGCGGCTGATCCGCCGTCGAAATGCTGTCGAGGATTCTGTCGCCGTTCGTCGTGTGCGCCTTCATGATCTCCCATTCCTCGGGGGTCAGCTTTCCCGGCTTGTTGATGACCTCGTCGGGGACGGTGATCTTTCCGATGTCGTGCAGAGCGGAAAGGGAGGAGATCAGGGAAATCTCGGCTTCGGTGATCGGATAGCGATCGGTGATCTTGACGAGATGGCGCAGGAGAAGGTGCGTGATCGTCTGCACATGGAGGGTGTGGCTGCCCGATTCCAGATTGCGCGATTCGATCGCGTGACTGAAGAGGTTAATCATCAGGTTATTCGTCTTTTCGCGTTCGAGCACCTGCTCTTCCACGAGACGGACGAGTTTTTTCTGTTTGGTATAGAGGACGAGGGTGTTCTCGACACGGTGAATGATGGCGAGCGCGTTGAAGGGACGGGTAATATAGTCGGTTGCACCGAGCTCATACGCCTGTTTGATACAGGTGACATCGTCTTCGGCGGAAATGATAATCACCGGGCACTCCTCGATCCAACGGCGCTCCTTCATAATCTGAAGCACTTCAAAACCGCCCATCTTCGGCATGTTGATGTCGAGCAGGACGATGTCGATCGGGACACCGAGACCGAGCTTTTCCACCGCCTGCACGCCGTCCTCCGCAAAGAGGTAGCGATACTGTTTTCCGAGAATCCCGACGAGCATCTCGCGGTTCAGCTCGGAGTCGTCGGCGATCAGGACGGTCTTTTTGATATTTTCATTCTTTCGGGGCATGTCGGTCTCCTTTTCTTTGACGATCCGCCGCGGTGCGGCAGATCCCGGGCACCCCTTTGCCGATCGGCAAAGGGTAAAATACCCCATCTCCCAGTATACTACAAGATCCGCGGTTTTTCAACACCCCGAAGGAGAATTGTCAAAAGTTTACCCCGAGGACACAATTCATAATTCAGAATTATGAATGCAGAATGAAGAATGAGGCGATAAGCGATCGCATACTTCTCTTTTCTGCTTTTTCCTTCTTTTGATAAAAGAACCTATGGCGAGAGAAAAATCTTAGATTGATATAATTCTTAATTCGTAATCTTAGGTTTACAATATAAGTGCAACAGATAAAAAAAGTAATGACACAGAAAGAACCTCGTGTTATAATGGGAGTAACCACACAACCAAGAACAGGAGGAAACAATA
>CALAFS010000273.1 GCA_937892405.1 uncultured Clostridia bacterium | reverse complement strand
ACGCGTCGGAAACGAACGGCAAAAAGCGAATGTCATCTGCCGAAAGCATGTGTGCCTGTTTATCAAAGTAATTTTTCTGTCAAATCGTCAACAACGAGGAAAAATCCCGATTTTCTCTTGACAAACCGGGCGATTTCCCATATAATATAGTATATTTATCTTATGGGAGCAGCATATGAGTCTGAAGGTTCTGAAATTCGGCGGGACATCACTTGCCGACGCGGATCATTTTCGCGCGGTCGCCGAAATTATCAAAAGCGAGCCGGAGCGCCGCTATATCGTCGCCTCCGCACCCGGAAAGCGCTTTTCCACCGATGTAAAAGTCACCGATCTTCTCTACGAGTGCTACGAGCTCGCCAATGCCGACAGAGATATTACGGAAGTCTTTGAGGAGATCTGCGGTCGCTTCCGCGACATCATCTCCGATCTCGGTCTGGAGATGGATCTCTCCGATGTCTTTGAGAAAATCCGTCTCTCCCTTCTGCACAATTCCGGCAGGGACTATATCGCCTCGCGCGGGGAATACCTGAGCGCGATGATTCTTGCGAAATATCTGGGCTTTGACTTCATCGACGCGAAAAAGGTGATCTTTTTCCGTGAGGACGGCTCCTTTGACGCCGATAAAACGAACGATATCCTGCATACCTATCTTCAGAAGTCACCCTACGCCGTCATTCCGGGCTTTTACGGCTCGATGCCGAACGGTACGATCAAGACCTTCTCCCGTGGTGGCTCCGATATTACCGGTTCGATCGTTGCCCGTGCGGCGGGTGCTACCATGTATGAGAACTGGACCGATGTCTCCGGTTTCCTGATGGCGGATCCGAAGTGCATCAAGAATCCGAAAGTGATCGAGAAAATCACTTATAAGGAGCTTCGGGAGCTTTCCTATATGGGCGCCACCGTCCTGCATGAAGAATCCATCTTTCCAGTCCGGTATTCCAAGATCCCGATCAATATCCGCAACACGGGCGCGCCGGAAGAGAAGGGAACTCTTATTTTGCCCGCCTGCGACGAGTCCTCGCCCGATGTTATCACGGGGATCGCAGGGAAGGTCGGCTTTTCCACCATCACCATTGAAAAGGATATGATGAACGCCGAGCTCGGCTTCGGCAGACGCGTTCTTCAGGTCATTGAGGAAGCGGGAATCTCCTTTGAGCATTTCCCTTCGGGCATTGATACGATGACCGTTGTCGTCCCGACCAAAGAGCTGACGGCAAAGCGCGCCGATGTCATGGCGGGTATCTGTAAGGCGGTCAACCCCGACAATATCTTCGTCGAGGAAAATATGGCGCTCCTCGCCGTCGTGGGACGCGGCATGGTAAAAGCAAAAGGTACCGCCGCCCGCGTCTTTACCGCCCTTGCGAACGCCGGCGTGAATGTCCGTATGATCGACCAGGGCTCCTGTGAGTTGAATATCATCATCGGCATCGACGCGAACGATTATATCACCGCCGCCAATGCGATTTACCATGAATTCGTGAAAGACTGATATAAAAAATGCGGGACTTTTATCCCGCATTTTTTATATGTATGCGATCAGACCATCGCCGCACGGATCTCCTCGACCCAAGCTTTGACCTTTGCGCTTTCCTCGGGCGTTACCTTCTTCATGAAGCGGAAGGGAAGACCTCCGGCAAGATACAGGATCTTGTCCTCCATGACATTGGTATTTCCCGTTTTAGCCATCTCGACGATCTTTGCCGCATTCTCGGGTGTTCCGTCAATGATAAAGGCAACATTTGCGGTCACGCTGCGCTTCAGAGAACGCATGAAACGCTGAAAGCTGTCGGGCATCGAGGGCTTCGCCGTCGCGACGATAACGATCAAGCGTTCGCCGTCGCAAGGATAGGCGGGCATGATGACATCGACATCTTTGTCCGCTTCAATGAGTTTGGAAACCTCGCTCGCGATGGCAAGCATTTTTCCCTTGTTTGTTTGAGTAAGTACGCGATTTCTCATAAACTGTTTCTCCGTTTCGAATATTCGGGGCTGTCCCTTTGTATCAGTATACCATATCTGTCGATAAAAGGGAAGAGGGGAATGAAAATTTTTTGTTTCCAAAGCATAAACATAAAGAGCAAAGTCCCAAAATCCCTTGACAACCCCTGAAGAATTGTTTATAATACAGGTAGAACACAGGGAGGAGAAGCCTGAATGAAACACGAAGAAACCAAGAAGAAAATCAAAATTTTCGGCGCCGTATGTCTCGGCGTGGGACTTGTGTGCGCCGTTATCGGCTTTGTTAACTTTTTTAGTACCGCGATTTACGGCGACGGATTTCCGAAGCTGTTCTTTCTCCTTTTCATCGGTTTTCCGCTGATCGCCGTCGGTTTAGCCGCGCTTTCCTTCGGCTTCCGCGGTGAGATCCTCCGTTATAACAAGAATGAGGGGCTTCCCGTCGTCAAAGAGGCGGGAAGCGAGCTCACCCCGACCATCAGGGATATTGCAAACGCGTGCAGAGAAGGGAAGACGAAAGACGGCGATACCGTAACCTGTACTTGCGGCACAGTCAACGACGCAGACAGCCGCTTCTGTAAGAGCTGCGGCAGAGAGCTCTCCCGTACCTGCCCGCATTGCGGTGCAAAGATCGCTCCGGATTGCAAATTCTGCACCGAGTGCGGCGCCGCACTCACTGCCACCCCCACAGGGGAAGAGAATCACTGATCCTCGCGATTTTCGCGCAAGGAAAAACGCAAAAAACAGATAAAGCGTTTTCATAAGAATTTCACATTGCGAAAGATCCCTCGCCGCGGGGCGAATCGGAAGATTCACCCCGCGGCGGCGTTCTATTGTCGGATCATTTCGTAAGAAAGAACAGTAAACGCGCGCTCATCACTTAGGCAGCAATTATACAAAATCGGTTATTTTGTTTGAAAGCATACGGAAGAAAAACGGCAAGCCGTTTTTCAACTTCTCCGCTTCCATACAAAATAATACGGTTGATTTTGTACCCGAAGCGAGGACACGACGGAGCAGAGCGACCCACAGCGTGAGGGCTTGTAATTGCGAACGGCAACACACACGGTATCCACTCGGAGCCGTGAACATTTTTGGACTATATCCATGAATGTTCACGGTTCCTTTTTTTATTCTCTTGACAAGATCAAGTTCAGCGGAAGAATCCGACGCGCACCCGCAAACTTTCAAGGCTCATTCTTCAACTATGTCAGCACATGGATTAGCCTACGACTCCCCGCAGGGTACGACCTCGTGAACGCGGGCGAGAGCCTCGCCCCGTTTCGCTACCGCTACTGGTACGACATACGAAAGAAGGACGACCCCGAAGGCACTTTCCACATAGAACAGAGCTACAACGGCGATTTCAAGGAAACCCGACAGATCCCCGAAGCGTTTCAAGTAGAATTCAACCCGAATAAGTCAGGCGCCATCGTGTGGGAATCCTTTTGCGGTTATTTCGCTTTCACCGTCTCGGAAGTCAAAAAGTTTGATATAGCGTACGACCTCCCCGGTGCAGACCTTCGCGAAGTACACATTGACACAAAAGCCGACATTATGAAGTACGGAAAGACCTCGTGCCAGACACTCTATATAGCACCAAAGGCAGAAACCGGACGCGTCAAAGTCTATCAGAAGGACGAGGAAAGGGAAGCCAAAGGACAAGCCATAGAAAAGACCCTCCGTATAGAGTGCACGATCCGCCCCCGTACGATCTTCCGCACCTCCGACCTTGTCACCCCGCAAGACCTCGAACCTTTCGCAACAGCCGCCGCGCACCTCAACGCCGTAAAGATCCGCGCCCCCACGGTAGATACCTCCGACGACTGGAAACTCTTCGCGCTCTCGCGGCTCTCCCCTGGAGACCTCGAAAAGGCTCTTTCGATGATGGACGCGAAAACAAAAGCAAAATATCGCAAGCAACTTTTGACGGACGCCGACACCGTCTCGCTCAACCTCGACCCGTTCACCTTATACGCTCACAGCATACAACTTCTGAAACCATGGATAGAGAGGCAAAAAATATGACGCTTTATGTTCTGTACGATCTCACTCCGTTCTCGCTCCCGTTCGACTTCTCCCCGTCGCTGAAAACCCTCGCAGACAAGTATGAAATCCCCTATGACACCATAGGCGGAAACCTTCGGAACGGTTCCGTGAACCGTTCCGGCGGCTTCACTATCGAAAAAATCACGATCCCGGACGATGACCCCTTGACAAACGAAAATTTTTGAAGTATAATAGTAGAGAAGAGCAGAGGCGGCTACCTCTGCCCTTCGCCCGGTCAACGACCGAGCCCTGCGCGAAGCATATCGCAGAGAGCTTGCAAAATCTCCTCTGCGGTGTGCTTTTTCTTTTGCTCGTTCGCTATGTACTGGAGCAAAACCCGAATCAGCGCGTACATTCTCTTCACCTCCCTCCGTTCTTTCGGTGTTTGTATTATACTCTGCCGTGACGAAATAGTCAAGGGGCGCGACGCGCGGTGGAGATTTTTCGCGTCTCACGCCCCGCGAAAAATACGACCGGAACCCCTTTACTTTTTCGGAGCGGTGGGGTACAATGAGAGACCGAGAGAGCGGAACCCCCGTACAACGCACCCCGCCTACAAGTTACTATTTGCCCGGCTTTCTCCCCGTACCGGGTGCCCCCTATATGGGCGGTACCCGGTACGGGGAGGGAGCCGGGCTTTCCGTTGCGCTCCCTATAATAAGGCGCAACATGTCCTATTTTTTAGGAATCTCCCCCCCCCCGCATGAAGTATAACACCCCACCACTTCAAAAATTTCCGGAAACTTTTCGCCAAAACCTTCATTCCCGCACATACGCGTGTATAATAGAGACATCAAACAGGGAAAGGAACCCCCACCATGAAAACAGCTTTTGAGGTCGTCGGCTATAAGAAGATCAACGACAAACTCTACTATCTCTCGTGCCTCGCCACGGAAGACACACCCCGTACCGAAGGATTTCAGACCTTCAACGGCTTTGTAACCACTCGTTACCTCGACACCCTCGGACTCGAAGAGTGCGCACTCCTCGGACACAAGGGCACATACTATAACATCAAGAGACCGGACGGCAAGTATAAAGAGGTACTGTCCCTCTCGGAAAGGAAATAAACATGGAAAACGAAGCAATCAGCCTCGGCGGCTCCATCGTTAAAACCATTACGGACGCGATTTCCGGACTTGCAACCAATGTTGCAGGAACGGTCGTTGATGTCTTCAACAAGGTTTTCGTCAATGCAGACGGCGGCATTTCCAATCTCGCTATTTGGGGTCTCGTTGTCGGTGCGGTCGGTGTCACCTTCGGCATTATCCGCATGTTCACCCGTAAAGCGGGCTGACTTTATACGGCGCGTCTTCGGGCGCGCCGTTCTGTTTCAGGAAAGGAAAAATCACATGAAAAACAAGAAAAAGACCCGCTATCGCGTCCTTGCGTTCTTCGTCCTCGCCCTGGCTCTCGTTTCCGTCCTCGGTATCTCGGCGTTCGCGTTTCAGTATGAAGACCTGAACAGCGCCGGGGCTTACGGTTCTTTTAGCTACGACCTCGCGGAACCCATCTATACCGATGATTACGACATTTTGCCCGTCGGCGGACTCATTCAGGAACACATGCAAGGAATGATCGGTGCTGTCTCTTGGGACGATTACGGCGCTTTGCGTTATAGCTTCGACTATCACGATTATATCACCAACACGGACAAGCCGCTTTACGCCCTTGAATTCCTCGTTGTTCGTTGCGAAGTCGACCAGATCGCAGGGAACAATCAGTATTTCGTCGTTTCCGATGGCAATTTCTTTTTCCCGCAAAAGGAAATTGCCTCGTACTATGAGAACGGTCTCCGCGTCGTCTTCTTAAATAACACGCTCCGCTATGCGTTCCTTGAGGACTTTTACAATCAATACTCCCTCCCGTATTCGGAATATACCGGGCTCGAAAAGTATCAGCTTTATTGCGTCGCTTATCACTACGATCTCGGCACGACCTCGCCCGGTACTACGATTTCAATGGCGGAATATGATAAACTCAAGGAAAAGTACGAAGACGAAAAGTCCGCCCGCGCCAGCGCGGAAGGACAACTTGAAGTAAAAGCGAAAGAACTGAAAGCATTGCAGGAACAGTATGACACCATCAAAGAAGAAAAAAGCAACCTGATTCAGAAGAACAGCGAGCTTGAGGGAAGCAATTCCCGATTGCAAAAGAGCTTTGACGACTTGCAAAAGGAATACAACACATGCAAAAACAGTCTGAACAATTCAAATGCGGTTGTCAACTTCTTCGACGGTATCTATAAGGCTGTTTCCGGCGTTCTGAATCAGTTTTTTACACTCGATGTTTTCGGTGTCTCTCTCGGTAGTATTATGGCGATCCTGATCGCTGTTTTTGTCGTCATGGTTATAGTGAAAATCGCCTTGTAATTAGGAGGGAAAACATGCAAAAGATCGTCATTTTTATTCTGATCCTGTGCTTTGCGCTTGCACTGTATTCCTACTGCTTTTATCCCGGTCAAACCCTCTCATTTAAGGCGGCATATAACAATGCAATGCAACTTGTCAAGACCGTTGGCGGTGCTTTTGATTCCGTGAAAAACACAGTGACAGACGGAATCAAAACCGTCTTAGGACTCCCGGACGCGATTTCTAATTTCTTTAGCAATTTTGTGGAGAATCTCGGCAATGCACTTTCTAAAATGGTAGAGCGAATCCGCCAGTTCTTCGCTGGTCTTATAAACAGACTTTATAAGCTCTTAAAAAAAGAGACGCATTGCACATGCTCATACCCCGAAGATTGTGACGACTGCAAGTGTGAAGCGGACGACTGCCCGTGCGACTTCGGAAAAGGCGGCTCCCTCGGGAGCCGCTAAAAAGGAAAGGACTCAAACAATGGTAGAACATATCAAGACATTTTTCACCGCACTTCTCGGCGTCTCACTCCCGGAAGTGTGCTATATCCTCTTTGCGCTCGCCCTCGCGTATTTCATCTTGCGCGCGTTCTTCACGGCGTTTCACTGGAACACCCGCATACTTGATTATACATTCATGATTACGGTCGCATATCTCGCGATTTCCAGTCTCGGAGGTGTCACATGGGATTTCTCGTTCTCCTGATCGTCGCCGTCGTTCTGTTTCTGATCTTGCGCCCGTACTTCATCAAGTATGACACCCTCGTTTCATTCACCGGAGGACTCGGGTCAGGGAAGACCTTTCTCTCAACGCAAACCGCTTTAGTCCTGTACCGGAAGCAGCGTTTCAAGGTACGCGTCCGCAACCTCTTCCACCCGAAGAAGAAGGAACCACTCCCGGAATTGTATTGCAATATCCCCTTGAAGATCGGTTTCCGTAAGTACGCGATCCGCCTGACGAAAGAGCACTTGCTCCTTCAAAAGAAGATCGTCCCGCGCTCGGTCTGTCTCCTCGACGAAGTCGATGTATTTGCGAACCAGTTCCAGTACAACAACCCCGCCATTGTCAACACCCGCGGCGGGGAAGAGAACGGCAACTTTGACGAATTCTGTCGCTTCTATCGCCACTACACGAAAGGCGGCTATCTGATTTTTAACACGCAGGCAACCGCAAACGAAAATCTTACAATCCGCCGCCGTCAGAACACCGTCATTACGCTTTTTCACTTCCGCACTTGGGGAATCCCGTTGATCTTCCCGCATATCTTCTACACCGTCCGCGCCCGGAACACCACGCTTTCCGACGACATCAAGACCGTGGAAGAGAATAACGCCGAGGACAATATGCGACTTGTCATCGGCTTTATGCCACTCTTTCGCCACTATGACACCTATTGCTACTCGGGACGCTACGAGAGCGTGCCGAGCAGGGAAGAGAAGAGGTTCGCAAAGCTCAAGACAAATGAGTGCCTGATCGCCCCCTACGGCAAAGAAGAGAAGCACACAACCAGCAAAGACCCCGCAGAACCGGAACCCGCGAAAAAAATCGAACAAAGTCATTGACAAACGCTCCCACGCTGTGATATAATACGCTTAGCTTATATGAAAGGCAAATGTTTTTGTACGGCTCCCACGGCAGGAAAGAGAACCCCTGCCCGCCGACCGCCTACATAGCAATTATACAAAATCAAAATTTTGTATAATTGAGGGAAGCAGAAAGCCGAAATTCTGCCACTTTTTGACGCCGAACGGAGGTTGCCCGTGCTTTTTGCACGCGTTTTTTTCAGTTAGTTGTTGGCTGGAAGACGCGGCTTTTTTTGCGTTATGGGTGTTATACTTCATGCAGGGGAGTGGGATTTTTTCCTACTTGTTGCGCCTTATTATAGGGAGCGCAACACTTTATGCGTTGAATGATAGATTGCAAACATCGGGAGCGGCAATCCATGGATCACCGCTCCCGCGTCTTAATTATATCTGTCGTTCGGAGAGGTCAAGGGCGAGCGGTTGAAATCCTTCTTGTATGGAGTGATTGTTTTCGGTCAGGATTTTCCACCGGCAGGTATGCCCCTTGACATCACCTCGCGACGGGGAAACGGGGAAGTGCTCTCTTCCCTGCCATTCTCTTTTTAGAGTGCTTCGAGAGCACACGCCTCACGACGCCACGGGTGGGAGGGATTACCCCCACACCCGACGGCTTCGCATGGCGTGCGCTCTTCTCTTCTCTGTCTTTGTAATGGCGTCCGTGTGTCCGTTCTCGTGCGTGCAAAGCGTTTATGCCTCTCTGGCTCAATTACAAGCCCTCACGCTTGCGGGTCGCTACGCTCCGTGATGTCCTCGCTTCGGGTACAAAATAACCGTCTTTGCCTTTTTTTGTATGGAAGCGAGCGGTTGAAAAGGTTCGGCAGTTGTGCGCACTTCCCTTTTATCGTTTCGCTTCGCTACACGGCTATTGTAGGAAGTGCTCCGCCCTTCTCGCCTTTTCTTCCTGATGCTTTCAAACAAAAAATTAAATTTTGTATAATTGAGGGAAGCAGAAAGCCGAAATTCTGCCACTTTTTGACGC
>CALAFS010000272.1 GCA_937892405.1 uncultured Clostridia bacterium | reverse complement strand
CTGGCGACCAGCTTATCCTCTGCGGGAACGCCGGTGTCCTTCTGGCTCTCGGCAAGCTCGTATTCGCTGTAATCGAAGAGGGGCGCGGCGTTCCAGTCGCCGTAGAATGCAAGGTACGGAAGTCCGACGGTGATCTTCGTGTCGCCCGTCGCACCGAGGGAAACAAAGCCCTCGACATACATACCGTTCTCAAAGCTCTCGTCAAGGTACTTTCTTCCCTCGGCGCCGAGCGTGATCTTTACCGTCACGGCGACACTGCCGTTCGCCGGTACCGTGAGGGTGCCGGTCAGCGCTTCGCCTCCCACCGTGTAGCTCACCGTGCTGTCGGTCAGAAGATGTGCCTTCTCCGCCACCGTCTTCCCGTCCGTCGCGAGCGTCTCGGTCATCACATAGGTCTTCGGCGTGTAGGTCGCTGCCTTGTCCGTGATGTTGTTCACAACAAAGGTGAATTCGTATTCACCGACCTTGTCTTTATCGTCAAACAGTTCGATCTTCGTCTTGTCAAGGCTGCCGCCCTTTCCGTCCGGAACGGTGATGTAGCTCTCCGACTCGATCGCGTCGCGGATCCCGGCAAGTCCCGCGCCCTGCTTTCTCGGTGAGTAGGGGTTCCCCTCCTCGTTCAGTGCGATGGTCGCGGTGCTCATCAGCACCTGATTCACTCTCGCGGCAAGTGCCGGCCCCGTCAGTCCCGTCGTCTCCTTCAGGTGCTGACGAAGCAAGGCGATCGCGCCCGCCATGTTCGGCGCCGCCATACTCGTGCCGCTGTAAATATCGTAGCCGCCCGCAACCGCCGAGGTGATCTCACCGCCGTGCGCCGTGATCTCCGGGCGGAGTCTCAGATCGGGAGTCGGTCCCCAGCTCGAGAAGTCGGACATGAAGGGGCCTGCCTTCAGATCCGCTCCGATCGTCACCGTGCCGACATTCCGCGTCACATTCTCCGCGAACACCTTCCCGGCGTCCATCGTGATCGAGCAGGTCGGAATCGGGTCGTCCACCTCTCCGAGGGACATGCGGATCGTACCCGACAGGTTGTTGTAGATGATGCAGGCATCCGCGCCGTTGTCCATCGCGTTCTGCACCTTCTCCGCGAAGGTGATGTCGCCGCGGCGGACGAGGGCGATCGTGCCGTCGTAACCGTCTTTGTTCTGAAGTTCTCTCTTGATCTGTGCCGTGTAGTTGGTGGGGCGTCCGACGCCGCCGACCAGAACATATTTGTATTTCAGTCTTTCGGTCTTTTCCTTCCCTGCCTTCTTGTAAAGCAGGTCGACAAAGTCGTAGGAGTTGCCGTTCTCGTCCGACGCCTCGGTGATGAATGCGACCTGATCCTCGTCATCGTTGGCGAAGATGTAGCTCGCCTTCTGTCCGTTGATCGACGCGACCGAGAGTGCCGAATCGTAGGTCGACGGAGAGCCGACCGTACCGCTGTCGGGGTTCGATGCGAGGTTCGTACCATGTCCGCCGCCGAAGCCCGAGCTGTAATCGTTGCTCGCCGCGACCACAAGGCTGATACC
>CALAFS010000271.1 GCA_937892405.1 uncultured Clostridia bacterium | reverse complement strand
CTGAAATCATTCTTCCGAACGAATGTGACATTCTGACCGACTCGGGCACGGACGGTACCGACCTTCCGTACATCGACGAAGACGACATCGTAGGATAAACATAAAAAAGAGCCTCTCGTGCAGATCCTGCACGAGAGGCTCTTTTGCCGGCGATAAAGAGTCGGCGTGACCTGAAAATCAAAAAAAGAACAAACGGCGCGAACAGCAATCGTGACCGTCCGCAAATAGCAAAAGCGTCGTTTTACGCTGTAAAACGACGCTTTTGCTATGTTTTATTTGCAATCCTGCATATTTTCAATTCTTTACAGCGGGTTGCAGCAAAGAATCAAGAGCGAATTACGAATTGGTATAGTTATCGAAATAGCCCTGGACGAGGACAACGGGGGTACCCTTATCGCCCGAACCGCTCGTGAGGTCGCAGAGCGAACCGATGAGGTCGGTGAGCTGACGGGGGGTGGTGCCTTCCGAGACCATCTTGCCGACGAGGTCGTGATCCTTCTTGCGGATACTGTCGGAGATTGCCTTCTTCAGGGCTTCGCCCGTGAGATCCTTATAATCGTTATCGGCGAGATACTTGAGCTTCAGCTCGCTCGGCGTGCCGATCAGTCCGTCGGTATAAGCGGGAGAGACGACCGGGTCGGCAAGCTCCCATATCTTGCCCTTCGGATCCTTGAAGGCGCCGTCGCCGTAAACCATGACTTCGACATGCTTCCCTGTCGCTTTGAGAATACGGGACTGCACATCAAGAACGAAGTCGCGGGGATCGTGGGGGAAGAGTTTTACCTGCGTTTCGGTTGACTTGTTCGAGCCGAGGAGTCCGTACTTCTCGTTATAGCCCGAGCCGTTCACGGGAGCGGTGAGGATTTCATCAAGACCGAAGACGCGCTCGGCGCCGGCGGCGCGGAGAATCCGCTTGGTTCTCGCTCTCGTGTGAATGTCGCAGTTGATGACATTCTTGGTATAGGAGAGGATAGTCTTTGCCTGGTTGGCGAAGATGACCTCGACCTCCGCACCCTCGGCACGGATCAGATCGGAATAGTAGGCGACATAGTCGACACCGGTGAACTCGTGGCGGTTCTCACCGAAAAGCTCGCGGTAGCGGGCGAGCGTGAGGACATCGCTGTAAGGATTGATGCCCGCCTCGTCCAGCTTATCGAGAGAGACAAGCTCGTTTCCGACCTCGTCGGAGGGGTAGCTCAGCATGAGAACGATCTTCTTCGCTCCGCGGGCGATGCCTTTGAGGCAGATGGCAAAGCGGTTTCTCGAGAGGATCGGGAAGATGACACCGACGGTCTCACCGCCGAACTTCGCCTTCACATCGGCGGCAATGTCGTCGACGCTCGCATAATTTCCCTGCGCTCTCGCAACGACGGACTCGGTCACGGCGATGACATCACGGTCGCGGAGAGAAAATCCCTCCGACTCTGCCGCGGCAAGGACGGACTCGGTCACGATGGCGGCGAGGTCGTCGCCCTGACGAATGATGGGGCAACGGATCCCGCGGGAGACCGTGCCGACTCTGCGTTCATTGTTTTCCATTTTACTTTGTTTTCCTTTCGGTTCCGAACGGAATTCGGAAGAGATAGATTTTGGGTTCCGACTTTTCGGACATGCCGCCGAAATTACTTGACGGCGTTGCTCTTTTCCTTACGGATGACATCGTGGGCGCCGCCCTCGACGATACTCGTCGCGGAGACGAGGGTAAGAACCGCCTTCTCCTGGAGCTCGGGAATGGTGAGCGCGCCGCAGTTGCACATTGTGGATTTCACCTTGGAAAGGGACATGGCGACATTGTCGCGCAGACTGCCGGCATAGGGGACATAAGAATCGACGCCTTCCTCGAAGGAGAGCTTCTTGTCGCCGCCGAGGTCGTATCTCTGCCAGTTGCGGGCTCTTGCGGAGCCTTCGCCCCAGTACTCTTTATAATAGATACCGCCGATGGAAACCTTGTTCGACGGGCTCTCGTCAAAGCGGGCGAAGTATCTGCCGAGCATGACGAAATCGGCGCCCATCGCAAGTGCGAGGGTGATGTGATGGTCATAGACGATACCGCCGTCCGAGCAGACGGGGACATAGATACCGGTCTCCTCGAAGTAACGGTCGCGCTCCGCACAGACATCAATCAGAGCGGTCGCCTGTCCTCTTCCGATGCCCTTCGTCTCTCGGGTGATGCAGATGGAGCCGCCGCCGATACCGACCTTGATAAAGTCGGCGCCGCACTCGGCAAGGAAACGGAAGCCCTTCGCGTCGACAACATTGCCTGCGCCGACCTTGACATCGTCGCCGTAGCGCTCACGGATCCACGCGATCGTGCGCTTCTGCCATTCGGAAAAGCCCTCGGAGGAGTCGATGCAAAGGACATCGGCGCCCGCCTCGATCAGAGCGGGAACGCGCTCGGCATAGTCGCGGGTGTTGATACCGGCGCCGACGACATAGCGCTTCGAGGCGTCGAGCAGTTCGTTCGGGTTCTGCTTATGGGTGTCGTAGTCCTTGCGGAAAACCATGTAGCAGAGATGACCCTTCGCGTCGACGATGGGAAGAGAGTTCAGTTTGTTGTCCCAGATGATATCGTTCGCCTCTTTGAGGGTTGTCCCTTCGGGCGCGGTGACGAGCTTCGCGAGCGGGGTCATGAAGTCGCGCACCTTCATCGTGGGCGCCATGCGGCTGACGCGGTAGTCTCTGCCGGTGACGATGCCGACGAGCTTCCCGTCCGGGGTGCCGTCCTCGGTGACGGCGACGGTGGAGTGCCCGGTCTTCTCCTTCAGGGCGATGATGTCGGCGAGGGTGGCATCGGGAGAGATGTTGGAATCGCTTCTGACAAAGCCCGCTTTATAACTCTTTGCGCGGCGGACCATCGCCGCCTCATCTTCAACGCTCTGCGAGCCGTAGATAAAGGAAACGCCGCCCTCGGTCGCCAGTGCCACAGCGAGACGGTCGCCCGAGACCGACTGCATGATGGCGGAGACCATCGGAATGTTCATCATGATCTTCGGGGTCTCGCCCTTTTTATATTTGACGAGGGGAGTTTTCAGACTGACATTTGCCGGAATACATTCCGCAGAGGAGTAACCCGGAATCAGGAGGTACTCGTTGAAAGTATGTGCCGGCTCATTGATAAAAGTTGCCATAGCGTTCTCCGTTTCATAAAATCGTTTTGTTGTTCCTATTATACCATTCGCGCGGGTGCTTGTCAAGGAGAATCGATACTTTTCGGGCGGGGAGAAAAAATTCGCGAAAAACGGAAGGCAAAAAAGCGGGCGGTGCAAAATCGCACTTCCCCGGAAAGAATTCCGCGTCGCGGAAGAAAAGTAAAAATCTGAC
Organism: uncultured Clostridia bacterium; assembly: GCA_937892405.1. Classification (GTDB taxonomy): domain Bacteria; phylum Bacillota; class Clostridia; order Oscillospirales; family CAG-272; genus UBA1740. The sequence continues at coordinate 12,057 of CALAFS010000271.1, read as the reverse complement.
AGAAAACAGTCATGAAATGTGCTTGCGTTTGTGCAGGTTGGCGCCTATAATAAAGACAAGAGGCAGAGGAGAATCCGACAGGCTCCTCCCGCGCTCTGAAAAGATCGCGCATTTTTTTCGCGCCGATAAATCCCGACATCGGTGCAAAGAAAGCATGCGGTCGGCGGAAAAATGTCGGAAAATGCAAAATATTTTTTACATAAGGAGAGAAAACCATGAAAAAGCAACGGTTCCATCGCGTGCTGGCGGCAGTGCTCGCGTCGGTGATGCTCGCGCTGTGTCTTCCTTTCTCCCATGTCGCCTTTGCGGCAGGAGAAGAAGTGACGCCCGACGCACCCGAAGCGCTCGGCGCCCTGTCCGGATTCCTGCACGCCTCCGCGCAGACAACGGACAACACCGTCGGGCTGACGGTGAATGTACACACCTACTACGACACGGCAAAGGAGTACACCGTCAGCAAACAGGGGGTCGAAGGCTCCCCGATCATCTTCTATGTGATGAACACGAACACCGAGAGAATCGGGACGAAGTCAGACGAGGAAATCGTGCGTTCGCTGCTCGATCGCGGATTCTTCGTTCTTGTGCTCGACTACATGAAGAACGAAAAAGCACTGTCCCCCGATCTCGACTGGAGTATTCAGGATATCCGCGCACAGGTCATCGGCGGACAGAACTTCGCAGGGACGAAGAGCTACACCGCCGGCACCTTTACAGACGGGAAGATGACGGGCGGACCGTCCGATATGGCGATCAGCTATGTTCTGCCCGCAGGATATGACATCGCCTACCGGATCCCCTACTTCTCCTACGATCTTCACGGTGCGGCGGGGTCGCTCGAGCGGATCGCCGAGATCTGGAACAACGACTTCAAGTCGGTGAAGCGTGACCTCCTTGTAAAGTGGGTGAACGACGACGGCACACCCCGTCTCGACAAAACGGAAGCGATCACAAAGCAGAGTGCGAGCGACAAGCGCACGATCGACTATGCGACCTGGTTCTCCGACGAAAACAAGACGAAGTCGATCTCCGAGGCGGAACTGAAAAAGCTGTCCGCCGAAGAACAGAAAGCCTATCCTTATACTTATATCGGCAACACGAAGGTGACCTCGGTCACCGACTGCGTGAAGCCCGACGGCACCTTCATCGACCTGAACCTGTATTTCGATGTCTTCTATCCGACGGGAGATGTCGACAATGTCCCGGTGATGGTGTGCATGGCGTCGACTTACACCCGCTCCGGCATGCTCTCGTCGAGCACCCGTCCGCAGATGACGGGCTTCCTCTTCTCGGGTTACTCCGGTGTCGTGTCGGACTATGCGCTCGTCCCGATGTGCAGAAACGATCACTACGGTTACTTCTGCGGCAACAGCCAGATCAACTCGGTCTCGGGTGACAACTACACCTACTCGATGTCGATGTACAACGGCATCAAGTCGGACAGCGCCCTGCTCCGCACGATCCGCAAGATGGGCGTCGACGGCGTAACGGTCGATGGCTTCGACGGCGTTCTGAAATTCCCTCTCAAAGCAGACAAAATCGGTATCTACGGCAACTCGAAGTCGGGATATTGCATCCGCTTCGCAAACCCGCACCCCGAGCTTCTCGAAGAGGCATATCACATCGAAGGGCACCGCGGCGAGACGCGCCTTGAGGCGCGGGAGGACGCGACCTTCGGCTATACCGATCCCTTCCTTACAGCGGACGGTGCGAGCACCGACGCGAAGATCCGCCTTCCCGAGACACAGCCGATGCTGACCTATGCGGACGGTACGGCGATCTCCTCGCAGGCAAATCTTGTGTACGCGCAGTGCGGTGCGGGCGCACAGACGGTCACCGCGGGCAGTGCCCCGATCTTCGGCACAGGAACCCAGCAGGCAGGCGGCGACGGCTGCTCTTACTGGTCCTTCTATATTCCGATCATGAACCGTTGCCGCACGGGGAATGTCCCCTTCTTCGGTCTTGTCTCTCCCGATGTCGGACACAACTTCGGCTACGGAGAAGATCAGAGCTACGGCATTGACACCTACTACGCGTTCCATCGTTACGCGAACTACTGGCTGAAAGACGGAAACGCCGAGTGCATGGTGATTGATGTCGATACGATCGGCGACATCGGCACAGACAACAAACTGGATATCGACCATGTGTACGAGATCGGCAAGGACTCGTCGATCAAGCTCGCCTTCACGGGGCCCGTGGACGGCAGTGAGATCGCGAAGGTTGAGATCGTCAACGCGACGACGGGCGAGGGAGTCACTGGCGCGTGGACTTCTTCCTTCGGCAATCAGCAGTGGAAATTCCTTCCCTATGATCTCGAAGACGGCGCCTACTACCGCGTGATCGTGCCCGAAACGATCGCCGCCGCAAACGGCAAAACGCTGAAAGAAGCGATGAGCCTGACCTTCCGCACCGCATCGGGTGTCACCGAGGCGGCAAGCTCGGTGGAAGGATCGCAGAATACAATCACAGACACCGACGCGACCTATATCACCTTTGATACTACCGAAGTGCGCTCGGCGCACCGCACGGATCTCCGCTTCGCCGTCGAAAACGACGCGAGCAACACGGTCATCGTCTCGGGCGCGGTGCTCGGCGAGGGCGAAACCTATGCCGATGTGACCGAATGGAAGACGCTCGGCGAGCTGATCCTCGTCGGCGCGGGTGTCTATACCTTCGATGTGACCGACTTTCTCCGCACGGCGGATGAGGGAACCCCGATCTTCCGCTTACAGGCAAAATACAAGGCGGGCTCCGCAACTCTGCGCGAGTCCACCATGGAAGACGGCAACACGAGCGGCTACTGGTTCACCTACACGGCGAAGACTTCCCTCTCCGACGACATTCCGAACGCCGACGGCAGTGCCAACAAGAGCCTGAAGTTCGAGTATGCCGTGCGTGGCTCTTCCTTTATAGATCTGAACAACGATCTTTCCTGCAACACGATTTCCAACCCGTACTGGACCGGCACCGTCAACTACTGGATGAATGGTTGGTCTGCCATCACGGAGGCGGACTACGGACGCGCCTTCCGCATTTCTTTCCGGGTATATGACAAGACCTCCCGTCTGATGGGGCTTGTCGTCGGAACCGAATTTGACAATCAGAACAGAATCACCGATGCACAGAACGACACCTGTATCTCCTTCTGGACAACGGCGGGCGAATGGACGACGGTCTCCTTCACCTTCCGCGTCGACGATCCGCTTGACTGGGAAAAGCTGAACAAAGCGAGCTTCTCTCTGATTACGGAGAACAAGAGCATTGCCGTGCTTGATCCTCACGCGGCGGTCAGACCGAGAGAGAGAGCAGACGCTTCCTCCTCTTCAAAACCGGGCAACTACGCGGGCGACTGGGGTCTGAACGACAGCTATACTCACTATGAAAATGTAGCCGCGGCAGAAGCGGCAGGCGCGGTCACGGTTAACAAAGCGCATACCGACGCGCTGTATTTCGATGATTTCCTCTTTGAGGAAGTGCATACAGGCGTGAGCCTCGCCGCGGCGCCCGAGCTGTCGATCAAGCCGATGGACACGAAGGACGCGCTCCCGGTACAGGCAACCTATGTCGTCTCCTCCGATCCCGACGGCGTGCAGGAGAACGGTACGCTTCTCGTCGGCGGCGGTGAGCAGGGCACGGACAACATCAGTGCAAAGTCCTATGTTCAGCTCTCCCTTGACGGCTATAACGGCAAGACGGCGGCGCTCCTCTTCAACGCGACGGGTAAAAACAGCACGATCGCGGTCTACGGTGTCGCCGATGTGGCGGCAGGTCAGAATTGGACGAAGGGCAGTATCACTGCCGCGAACGCACCGGCAAACGACCGCCTCGGCTCGGGTGTCAGACTCTCCGAAGTCTTCGGCGGAACGCCTCTCGCCACCTTCACCCTTGGTGAGGGAACGAACACCTACGCTCTGGATCTCACCGATTTCGCGGGTGAGATGTACCGGGCGGGCGCTTATGCCATTACGCTTGTCTTCGTCAGTGCGAACGCCGGCGGAGAAAATGCGGTTGCTTCTCTCGATTTTACGAAGAAATATGAACCTCTTGCCTCCGGCTACGACGCCGGTGTGCTCTCCTACGGATACGGCGAGGAGACGGACGGCAACAAGACACTGGAGATCTATCCCGAAGCCACGAAAACCGACGGCAACTCCATTCTGATCGGCAGTTATGCAAACAACTTCCTGCCGAGCTTCAAGGCAGAGGACATCGGACGCACCTTCCGCATCACCTTCCGTGTGAAGTCGAATGTGACGGGAAGCTTCGAAGTCGGCATGATGAGCGCGAGACCCCGCAACTCCGACACCTATGTTTCCGGCGGCGAAGGTGTGGCGGACAGCGTGAATCACTGCTGGGAGCCGTACCTTCCGATGACCTGCGAAATTACAAAAGCCGACAGCTGGCAAACTTTCACCTATGAGTTCACGGTCGATGCGCACATAGTGGAAAAATATGTTCTGCACTGGGGTGCGAATCACTATGTCTCCCTGAACAATTTCGGATTCCGCACCTTTCAGATGAACCCGAACAAAAACCTTTCGTGGAACGAAAGAGTACAAAAGGCAAAAGATCTGACGGATCCTGCCGTCACTTTGAGCGTTGACGACCTTGTCGCAAGCGAAGTCACGGGTGCGGCAAAGATCACGCTGATCGAAAAAGCCGCCGGAACGCTGGTGAGCGATAAAGGATACGGCGACGCTCCCGCCGCCGGCTTCGGTACAACACCTGTCGTTTCCAAAGGCAATGGGCAGCCCATCGTTCTGAATCCCTCTCTGAATAACGCCTCACAAAATCCCAATGCCGGTCAAAATGTATACATTTCCAGCATGATCAACAGCTGGAGATATAATGCTTTTACCGAAGAAAATGTCGGAAAAACCTTCCGGATTACCTTCACGGCATCTGCGACGACGCCCGGTCTTCTTGATCTCGGACTCGTCTCGGAATATCCCGTGGGCGGTGGCGATGTATATAACTTTACAAACGGCGTAAAGTCGGAGGGATATCGTTTTAACTTCTATCCGAATACACAGACTTCCGTCCAACTTACAGAGCAGACACGCACCTATTCTTTTGAGTTTACCGTCACCGAGGGAATGCTCTACGGAAATCTTCTGAAAGAAGATGGCACGACAGCGGCATATGTGGAAAGCGGAGGAAAGAAGTACTCGCCCCTTGTACCCGCTATGAAATTCTACAACGGATTCCGTGACGCGACGGGCAAGTACAAGGATGTGACGATCACGCTCGACAACTTCCTTGTCTATGAAGTCGAGAAATCCGCCTACGCGGACTTTGACACCGAGACGAAGATCGCGGACTTTGAGAGCGACACCTTCGGACCGAGCTATTACTACTTTGAAAAGAGATATATGAGCGAGGACGACGCGGAATCGGTATGGCGCGACTCCTTTGAGCGCGTACAGGACGCGGAGAACGCACACAGCGGCTCCTATGTCACGGTTTTGAAATCCACGCGTGTCAACAACTTCCCCTTCTGGACGCGGTTCTTACCGACCTCGTATACGGAAGATCAGCGCGGTCAGACCTATTCTGTATCCTTCTGGATGAAGGCGACGAAAACGGGACAGTTCAAGGTGGCGCTCACCTGCGCATACGGCGGATCCTACTACAACCTGAACAGTCTTGAACAGGCAGAGACCTTTACCGTCACCGAGGCAAATGTCTGGAAACGGTATACCTACACCTACACGATCACCGACGCACAGCTGCAAGCCGATAAGCCTGCCGTTTATCTCGCGATTCACCCGTTTGCAATGGGACAGTCGAACGAATACGAAATGATCGACGGCAAACAGGTCTTCAAATCCGAAGATCCCGTCTACATGTATTTTGACGACCTCTCGGTGCGCAGAGTGAATCCCAACCTGACAGAGACCAACCTCGGACTGTCCGCCGCGGCGGGGGTGACCGAGATGGGAGTCTCGGACACTCTCACAGTGTTCGGCGCACCTTCCGTCGCGAATGCGAACATCAAAAAGACCTATCTCGTCTTCGAACCGTACACGGGAGCGGAGCTGTACGAAGCGATGCTCCGCCTGTCGATTCTGAAAGCCGCAGGGCAGACGGTCAAGGTATACGCTCTTACCGGCGACGCGCCCACCGATCCCCTGACCTACACGACGGCACCCGTGCCGACGGGTGACCCGATCGCCGTCTTTACGGCACAGGTCGGGAAGACGGTCATTGATGTGACGGCGGCGATCGAAGCCGCGGGCGGCAAGCATGTGACCTTCGTCCTCGTGATCGAGGAGGGGGGTGAGGATGTTGTCATCGACAACACGAGCGCGACGCCCGTGCTCACTTACGGCACGGCACAGTCCTCCGACTTCGACGCTGCGACCTTCAAGGTAAAGACCAACATCTCGCTTTACTCGGACTTCCGCTTTCACGCGTATGTCCCCGCCATCAAGGAAGTGAAAGAGATTTCGCTTGACGGCACGGTGCTCCCGCTCTACGACCTTGAGCGCGTGATGATCGAGGGCACGGAATTCTACCGCGTGACGAAAGAGATCGCGGCAAAGTACGGTGCGGACAGCTTCACCGTGCGGGTTCTTCTCGACAGCGGAGAGGGCGCCGTGACCCGCGCGTATCGGCTGTCGATTCCCTCTTACGCAAAGAAGATCCTCGCCGGCGACTATTCCGACGAGACGAAGGCGCTGATGAAGGATATGCTCTCCTACATTTCGGCGGCGATGACCTATTTCGGCACCGCGACGATGGAAAAGACGGAGACGATCACCTCCGTGATCGGATCGCATGACGGAAGCCTCGACCCCACAGCACTTCCGGAAGGGGTACAGGTGACACCGGGACTTGCGAGCGCCTGCCTGCGCCTTGACGCGACACCCGCCTTCGCCTTCTTCGTCTCCGATCCGACGACGGCAGAGAGCTTCCGCTTCTCGGCGGGCGGCGCACCGCTTGCCTGCGAGATCAGAACCGCAGAGGACGGACGCACCTATATCGAAGTTACGACCTATGCTTACGGCATGCTCCGTACCGTAAACTACACCTACACCGATGCCGACGGAAAGACAGCGAGCGGCTCTTACAATCTGACGGCTTACTACGAAAACACCTCGGAGAGCACGCAGGCACTGGTTCTCGCGCTTGCCGGTTACGCCGCCTCCGCTACGGCATATCGGAATTCGGTGATCGGAAAATAAGGAGAATGAACATGAAAGTTTACAATACGCCCGATATGGAAGTCTTTCGTCTCTCTGCCGTCGATGTCATTCTGACCTCTGCGGGTACGGAAACACCGATCATTGATACGGAAGAAGAAATCCTCGGGTAAGCCCTGTGCCGACCCGAAGAAAGCGCCTCCTTGCCACGGCAAGGGGGCGCTTTTTCCGTATGAGAAGCAGGCAATGCAGAAGGAAAACGCACTGCCGAACCGGAGAACTTTTTGGTTTTTCGTTCTTTTTTGAAAAACGACTTGACAACGGCAGGTGGATATGATATACTGAATATTGCCAAACAAACTGAATAGACAGCGCTATGGGTGTATTCTTTTTTATTGTCGGAATGCCGCGAGGACGGTAAAAACTGTCGATGTGACGGCGTTTTGCGATAAAAACCGGAAGACCTGTATGTTCCGGGAGCCGTGTACCCTTTTCGGGGTCTCTGCCCTTTTTTCGGCGCGCTCTGCGCACGATACGGAATATTCCGCCTCCTTATGTGCAAACTGTACTTTTGGAAAAAACGCAGATTCCAAAATAGTTTGCACGCATGAATATGCCCGCGCTATGGAAGTTTGTTTGGCGACAATCGGGTCTGTGTTTTTCGTGCGCCGACCTCGGTTGGCGCACTTTTTATTTTATCCATTACTTTACGGGAGGACGAAAAAAATGTATTGTAACATCGGCAAAAAAATCAAGGGGCTGGCGGTTTTCTTCTGCGTCATCGGTATCATTGCTCAGATAATTCTCGGCATCGTTTGTATTCTTGTGGGGAATGGGCTGCTAAGCGCTCTGGCAAACTCGTATCCGGCGCTTCGTCAAATCACATCGGGCACCGTTACGGCAGGCGGCATCGTCGTCATGGTCATCGGGTCGATTATCACCTGGATCTCCACATGGCTGCTTTACGGCTACGGCGAGCTGATCGACAAGGTATGCGATATTGAAGACGGCATGTATTACATGAAAAGATAAATCCGCAAATAAAAAAGGCGCTGTACACGAAAGCAGCGCCTTTTTTATCGGAATTATTCGTTTGGTTCGGGAGTGGGAGGTGTAAGCTCACCGCGAAGGAGAAGACGGGCATCGGCACGCACGGTAAAGGTGCCGCCGTGCTCCATGCGACAGACAAGCGAGCCGCCCTCATGACGGAAGGTAACATCGCGTCCGTACCGTTCCCTCCCCTTTGCGATCAGACTCATCAGAGCGGCGCCCGCGGCGGCGGAAGGAAAGACCGTGTCCCCGCGAAGGCTCGCGGCACGCAGAAGATAGGCAGAGCCGGACGCGTCCGAAAACTCGGACAGGGCAACGACCGTCTCCGCCCCACACGCGGGGGCGGTGCGCAGGGCGCGGGCAAGCGCCGGGAGATCGACGCTCTCCGCATGCTCGGCAAAAAGAATGGCGTATTGTGTCCGATGACAGCGGACTTCGTCAACGGTAGCTTCGATATTCTTTGCTCTGAAAGGTATGTTTGTAGCGGTTTGTTTACATTTCCCGTATTTTGCGGTAAAGGTCGGCGATATGCCGGCGGTAATTCTGACAGGGAGGATTCCTTCTTCGGTCTCTGCTTCGTACTCATAAACCGGGAGCCCTGCGACATAAAAAAGATAGGCGGCAAGGGCATGCAATATCTCATGGGAGAGGCACTTCTCTCCTCTTTTATCATAAGAATGAAGGCACACATCGGCGGCGAGCGTAGGCGTCAGAAAAAGGACGGCGTCGGCGCCGAGAGTCTCATCGTTCGCGAGCGTTTTTGAAAGGTCCGCAGGATCTTTTGGCAGAGTCGCGAGGGAGAAAACGAGAGAGGTGATCCCCTGTGTTTCTATCTTGGAAAATTTCATTTTCTCACCCTTAACAGGATATGAAAAGGGAGAAAAGAGAGTGAAGGGTTACGAAAAGATCAAAGCAGACGGGCGGCGGCGAGGAGAGCGTCTTTCTCGTTTTCAAGCTCACCGCGGCGAACGCGGAGGATCAGGGTATTCAGGATTTGTCCGATCTTCTCACCTCGATAGCCGATGGCGGCAAGATCCTTTCCGCCGACGGCAAGATCCGAGATACGGTACGGCGTGTGATTGGCAAGAAGGGCGGCAAGGCGGGTGCCCTCCCCGGGCTCGCCGATATGGCAGGCGGCACGGAGGGTCAGAAGATCCGCGGCATACACTTCCCCGATCTCGGCGAGGAGGGTCAAAAGATCGGCGTCGGTCGTAAGATCGTCATGCAGATGCGTAAGGACGGCGATGCCGCCCTCGCGGCGGTGATTGTCCGCATGCAGGCGGCGCATCGCGGCGTCATAACGCGCGGGAGCGTCGGCAAAAGGGGTGAACAGATACCATGTGCGGACAGAGGGTGTGACAGCGTCCGTGAGCGTCTCAATGGCGGGACTGTCCGCGATCTCGGGAAAGAAATGCGGAAGGACATCGGCGAACGCACGGAGAACCCGCAGCGCTGCTTTTCCTTCGATCCACTTTTTCCACTCGGCATCGACCCTCTCCACCGAGACGGCGGAAAGAAGGGGCGCTTTCTGTCGGAGAGCGGCGGCGGTTTCTTCCTCAATCGTAAAATCCAGCGTCGCCGAGAAGCGGAGGGCACGGAGAATCCGCAGGGCGTCCTCTTCAAAGCGACGGCACGGGTCACCGACGGCGCGGAGAACAGAGGCACGAAGATCGCGCATGCCGCCAAAAGGATCGGTATAGCCGAAGGCGGGATGATATGCGATCGCATTCACGGTAAAGTCGCGACGGGCGAGATCCTCGGTCAGATCGCGGGTAAAAGAAACACCGTCCGGGTGGCGATGATCGGTATAACCGCCGTCGACGCGATAGGTGGTGATCTCATAAGGGACACCGTGTAAAAGGACGGTAAGCGTACCGTGGCGGATCCCCGTCTCAATGACGCGATCGCACGAAAAGACGGCTTTCATCTCCTCGGGGGTGGCATCGGTCGTCATATCGTAGTCATGGGGCGTCTTCCCCATCAGAAAGTCGCGCACACAGCCGCCGACGACATCGGCACGGTGCCCGCCCGCGGCAAGGGTATCCATGATATAGAGAGCGTCCTTCGGGAGTGGCATCGGGTTCATGGTGTGCTCCTTTCTTTGTTTTTCTTTTTTATTATTTTAACACAGGCGGCGTGGATTGTCAATGACGCTTTTTTCGCTTTTTGCCTTGCAATTTCCGCGCGCGTGTAGTATAATAGAGAAAACCCGGGCGCGGCGACGCCCGATGACAAAAACGCGCCCCCTATCCCACACTCCCAATTCTCAATTCTTCATTCTTCATTCTTAATTCTGCATTCTTAATTCTTAATTTTTCATCACTTCCCGCCCCGTGGCGGCAAACGGAGGTTTTATGTTAAACGAGCTTTTGGCAGAGAGAAATCTGCCCGATGTATTATCCTTCGGCGGAGAGAAAATCCGCACGGCAAAAGAATTCGACGCGAAGCGGGAGGAGATCCGCCGCCTTCTCGAAAGCGAAGAATACGGCGTCCTCCCCCCGAAGCCCGAACATCTCGAGGTGGTCGCAGAATCGGACTATCCCGCGTTTTGCCGCGGATCGGCGACGCTGACGCATTACACGGCGAAGGTGACGCTCGACGGGGAGGAATTCTCCTTCCCCTTCTATGCCGCCGTTCCGAAACGGAATGTGCCGGTGCCGGCATTTGTCTTCATTAACTTCCGCTCTCAGGTGCCCGACTTTTATTGTCCTCTCGAAGAAGTGATGGACAGAGGGTATGCGGTCTTCGGCTTCTGCTATCTCGATGTGGCGAGCGATGACGGGAATTTCCGCAAAGCATGCGCGAAGTTCCTCTCAAAAAATCGGAGAGCCTCCGACGCGAGCGGAAAGATCATGATGTGGGCATGGGCGGCGATGCGGGTGATGGACTTCATCGAGACACTGCCCGAGATCGACCATGACAATGTGGCGGTGATCGGTCACTCGCGCCTCGGCAAGACGGCACTCGTGACGGGTGCGTTCGACGAGCGGTTCCGCTATGTGATCTCGAACGACTCGGGGTGCTCCGGCGCAGCGATCACGCGCGGAAAGATCGGCGAGAGTCTGGAGGCGATCAACGACCGCTTTCCCTTCTGGTTCTGCCCGCAATACAAAAAGTATTATGGTGCGGCAGAGACGCTTCCCTTCGATCAGCACTGGCTCCTCTCCCTGATCTGCCCGCGGCACATTCTGATCGGAAGTGCGGAAGAAGATCTCTGGTCGGATCCGACAAGCGAATTTCTCGCACTGTACGCGGTGACCGATGTGTACCGCCTTTACGGCAAGGAGGGACTTGTCACAAAGGACGGGATCCCGGTACCAGACGCCGCACTCGGCGAGGGCGATGCGCTCTACCAGGTGCGTCACGGCGCGCACTATTTCTCCCGCGCCGACTGGCTCGCATATCTTGCGTATATGGATCGTTTTACCAAGCGGTAAAGTTTGCCGCGTAAAAAATCCCTGTCACCCGTCAAGGGGACGGGGATTTTTTCAAAAAGTCGCGGAAAGGCATAAATATTTTTCAAAAACCCCTTGACATTTCCGGGGGTTTCTGTTATAATAACTATCGTTCCATGCTGGTGTGGCTCAATGGCAGAGCAGCTGATTTGTAATCAGCAGGTTGTTGGTTCAACTCCGATCACCAGCTCCAGGGGGAATTCCCGAGCGGCCAAAGGGGGCAGACTGTAAATCTGTTGTCACTGACTTCGCTGGTCCGAATCCAGCTTCCCCCACCAAAAATCCGAAAGCATGTGCTTTCGGATTTTTCATTTGTGCCGCAAGGCATAACATCGTTTGCGTGGCACACGCAACATCATTTGAGTCTTGACTCATCTTCATTGCCGCTCGCGGCACAAATGAACGAG